>CAYVSN010000041.1:0-8066 GCA_964453875.1 uncultured Dehalococcoidales bacterium | reverse complement strand
CGGTGGTAAGACCTCCTTCCTTTTATTCTCTTTGCTTCGGGATTCTTACCACCTTATCACTTTTCCACACAAATCAGTATAGAGCCCAGAAGCAATTGACAGGTTGGGACAGAGTAGATATGATTCAGACCTCAATCGCAGAGGAGGTGAGAACATGGAGAACACATTCGACAGCACCTACATCATTAACAAGGCCAGGTATGCTGAATTTGTTGCCGAGGCCACCAAACTTGCCATCGCAGCGTATACCATTCCCGCTTTTATTTGGCTGGAGCTATATGAGGGGATAGACATCCACAAAGATATTGCCATGCGCGTAGTCTGGAAGCCCGAGACTACTGTAGAGCAGATAAAGGAGTTTGACAAGACGTGGTTCTTGAAGAAATATGAATAATCATCTCTTTCTTGGATGCAGCTTCACCCCATCTTTCGTAGCGCCTTTTGAGAATCTGCACCCAAATGTGACTCCGTTGAAGTGAGAGATGATAGGCGGCCATGCGCTTGTGGAAGGGGAAACGTGGAGCTTTCCCTCTCTCCCTCTGCTTTCCCTGGGCGCTGGAGAACGGCAGGGAGTTCGCGGTGAACTCCAGAAGACCCTGCGGCTCGCTGTGACTCTGAGGCGATGATAGTTGCCCCAGCTTGCCATCCTTAACATGGGCAAGATTCTCGAGGAAGACAGTCAACCTGCGAGGTGAGTTCTGGAGTCCCCTCACCGTTTGAAAGTGTGAGGAATCAACTCCTGCGCAAGTCGGACCTGCCGCTATGACACCTCCGCCAAGCCTTCCTGCAGTTCGGTGTCAGGGCGAGTCAATCAATAGATCCCTGGGGCTAAACCTTGCCCAAGACATCAGATGTGGCCTCCAGCGATCTCGTTGAGGTCATTCTCAAGTATTGGGGGCGCAACACGATACGCCCATCGAACGTAACTTTCCTCGGGGCCGATCGTAGGTGAGCAACTGAGGTCTCCGTAGCACCACAATTGGAATTGTCGATTCAGCGAGCCTTTGTGAAGTATGCCCTACACCTCAAGTCATGACGCAAACGTTTCAGCCGTCTGTAGTCCTCGCCTAGTGTCCTCCTAGCATTTTCCCCAGAATCTCCCCCGTTCATAATGCATATTGCAGATGGTATAATCACAGCGGCAATACGAGAAAGTAGTCGGGGAATCGCTACGTATTTCGGTAAACGTAGAAATCCATAACAGACTGAGATACTTCTGGAGTTGAGAAGGAGGGGGAACATGGCCGAATTTGGTTTCACGGAAGCCCAAGAGATGTTTCGCACCATGGCAAGAGATTTCACCCGCAGGGAGCTTTTTCCTGGCGCCAAGGAGAGGGCAAAACTCAATCGAATTCCCCCTGACGTTATGAGCAAACTTGCCGATGTTGGCTTTCTAGGCCTCAGGACGCCTGAGGAATATGGCGGCCAGATGTCAGATTGGATAAGCTGCGGGATAGCCTGTGAGGAAACGGCCAAGGCGGACTTGGGTGCATCCATGGCAATTCTGTTTGCATCTTTCGCCGGGGAAGCTCTAGCACTTTGCCGCGAGGAAGTACAAGCTGAATGGATGCCCTTGTGCGCCAAGGAAGGGAAGATTATGGCTCTCTGTCTTACTGAGCCTGACACAGGTTCAGATGCCGCTGCCATAAAATGCAGAGCATTAAGAGAGGGAGACCATTATGTACTGAATGGGGAGAAGACGTCTGCCACATTTGGCATGCAAGCTGATATTGCCGCCATCTGGACCAAGACAGATACTGCGGCACCTGGGGTACGAGGAATCACCGCCTTGCTTGTTCCCATGGATCTCGCTGGGATAGAGAGAATACCTTTTGCCGATCTGGGGTGGAGGACAATGGAGCGCAGTTCCATAGCCATGAACAATGTATCTGTCCCCGTCAAATATCGTATTGGTGATGAGGGTCAGGGCTTCTACAAAGCTATGGGCGTAATTGATTGGTTTCGCCTTTCTCTGTGCCTTCAGGTGCTGGCCCTGGGTGAGCAATCTGTGAACGAAGCTATTGATTATGCCAAGGAGCGGAAGGCGTTCGACAGGCCAATTGCCAAATTTGAGGCGGTCTCCTTCAGATTGGTGGATAGCCTCACCAAAATAGAGGCTGCCAAGCTTCTAACCTATAAGGGATTGTGGATGCTAGACCATGGGGTCAAAGCTACCAGAGAAGCAGCTATGGCCAAATCAATCTCCCCCCAAATAGGCATCGAAGCTTGTAATAACGCTATGGTTACCTTCGGTCACGTAGGCTACAGCTCAGAATACGTCGTTGAGCAAAGGCTTAGAGATGCCTATGGCTTCGAATTCGCCGACGGCACTGCTGATATTCAAAAGGTGGTAATGGTACGTGATTTCATAGGAAAAGAATATCGGGCTTATGCGTGAAAGGTTCAAAAAATGCAGTAGGTTGGCGGCAGCCTTTGCCTCACGAGGATGGGATACTATACGTCCGCCTTGGTGCGGTTCAACTTCCTTAATTCGCGGAGGATCTCGGTCAACAGCATAAGCTGAAGCCTGCGCCAGGTCACGTCGCTTGCCAGCTTCCCCCACTTGGTGGGATCCTCAGTAGCATACTGCTTTACTATTTCCTCTATGTCTTTTCCCATCCCGTGTCCCCTTAATGTATGAATACAATTCCTACTGAGATAGCACGGGGAATTGATTCGGGCTCATGCATTAATGGGTATGCCTCCCATCCCACTCTCTTGGCCAAATCGAAGACATCGATACCCACAGCTTCCATTGCTGGTCTAGCCCTTAAAGGGAATCGGCATCTCCCGCTATCCAGGAATTGGCAAATTACGCCTCCACATAGGTAGTCTTTGCAAGAACCACCGCCAAATCCCATGGCGAGGTAATAGCCATCCTTATAGGCATTCCGCTCTATTTGGTATACTATTTCGCCGATTTGTTTGTGATAAGAAAGGGGTTTCCGCTCCTGCTCAGTGCTTCCACCTCTCCTCGGTACGTAGTCTGCGATTGGCTCCACATTAACCTTGAATAGTACCGCCCAACTATATTTGCTCAGCGCCTTGCGGACGAATTCTGGTTGAGGGGCATTAGGAGGGCAATTGGGAGTCTCTCCCGCGCGAGGGCAACGTGGCACCAGACATCTCATCCATACCCTCTCATCTACGGAAACATGGCTGCTGGGTATTATCTCAGCCGCTGAAGCACCGAGGTCAAGCGCTTTGCGCCTGTAACACTCCAAATCTGCGGCCAGATTGTCCTTACTTACTTCTGTGAGCATCGGCCTTATGGCGATCTTCTCTGCTTCCATTGCACCAATCTCCTGCCCCATTTTGGATGAATCTCCGGCGAATGTCAATCGTTCGTACTCATTCACGTGATTAGTGACAGGTAACTTCCCTTTTGGTCAACAGGGCTGAGCGGGCAGGGGCAGTCTTTATTGACAGGCAGAAGGTGACTGATGTGGACATGAGTCGTGATGGAGTGAAAGTGTCAACTGCGGATAATGCCTTTGTCGCAAGGTTTGTCGCTGGGGCTGATGGGGTCTACAGTTCAGTGGCGAAACATCTGGGGATCAAGCGCAGCACCGACCATGTTGCCGCGATGGGAGCAGAGTTCGCCGGGCCGCCAGAAGATATGGCCAGGTGGAATGGGCAAGTATGTATCGACTTCGGCTATGTTGGCGGGGGTTATGCCTGGGTGTTTCCCAAAAGCGACCATATCTCCGTAGGAGTTGGGTGCAGGGCTTCCAGGGCTAAGAGTGTGAGACAGGCCTACGGTAGTTTCGTACACTCACTACATATCGACGACTACACCGCCGCCATATGTGGGAGCTGGTTGATACCTACGTGCCGAGGGGATAGCATGCTGTGGCGAAGTAGAGCTTTGCTGCTTGGGGATGCAGCCGGATTGATCGATCCGCTGACAGGTGAAGGCATCTATTATGCCGCCCTCAGTGCGCGCCTTGCAGCCTCGGTGCTAGAGGATTGCCTCACATGTGGCAAGGAAGCCCTGGAGGAGTATCAGCGGGCGGTGGAGGAACAGATTCTGTCAGAATTGAATGCGGCACGCACGTTGTCACGAGCGTTGGCTTGCTTCCCGTGGTTGGCATTCAGAGTGTTCAAAAGGGATGGAAGAGTGTGGGGGGCAGGTAGACCCCTGTTCGATGATAGAATTAGGTATGCTAGCATAGCCAAGGCAATAGAAGACAGAAAGGGAAAACCGCAACTGATGATACGTGCACTTGGTTTTCTGTCCCGCCTGAAAGGACGATGGGAAGGCGCTATCGTGAGTTAGGATTGGGCCTGCTGCTGGGGGGCTAGGTCTTGTGCCGACGGCATACCTGCTACTGAATTCTATCCCCATAACGCATTGGGGATGGCCTTGGTTATACTAGGCGCGGTTTGCCTGGCACTGGCAAGAACCAGGTCGCGCATTTCGCCTGAAGTGAGCAGTCTTCTTCTGGAAACTGGCGTGGAGAACCTGAATTCTCTGCTTGAGGAACTGGGACATTGGAAAACGCGAGAGAACCACCATAAATCAGCTAGCAGAGCTTACTGTCAAACTTGTAGGCGGCAACGTTAAGCCCATTCATGAGGAGCCGAGGCCTGGAGATATAAGGCACAGCTTGGCTGACATTTCGAAAGCTAGGGGTTTCCACCATAATCCGAAGTATGATTTGGAACAGGGGCTAGAAGAAACCATGGCGATAGCAGTTGCTGGAGAGGGAAATGAGCTTGGTTCAGAAACGACAGGAGTACGTTAACCTTCTCAGTACCTCTTTGGCTGAGGCTATTGACAAACTCTCAAAATCCGATAGTGTGAGGCAAATAAGTCTCTTTGGCTCATATGTCAGGGGCAAACCAGCCTATTCACAGATCTCGATATTCTCGTCATAATGGATACCCCTAAGCCTTTCTTGGAGAGGGTGAAAGAAGTCTATACTCTCCTTGCATTGCCCGTAGATGCTGACATCCTGTGCTATACTCCCGATGACTTTGAGAGGTCGAAGAAAAGCCCCTTTTTCCATAAAATCCTTGCTGAGGAAGTGATTCTATATGAGAAAGAGTAGCATTGAAGAGGGCGAAAGGTAGCTGGAGCAAGCCCTTGAAGACCTGAAGTGGGCTAAAGATCTGTCAGAGAGGGCAGTCCTTAAAGGTCGCAATCAATGAAGGCCAATACCGCAGTAGCCAGGATTCCAAGACCCATGCCGTCAACGGCACAGGACAGGCGTCTTTAGCGATGTTTATTAGGCTTTCGCCTTCCTTTTTGCAACTCCGCTGGCAAATTCTGTCTACCTGCTCCTTGCCCATTCGCAGGTTCTCTCCTGTCGGCTCGAGCAAGTCAAGCTCATGTATCATAGATTGCCAAAGCGGCGTTGCCGTCGCTCATATTCAGAAAGGGCTTCCTTAATCTCTTTCTGACCGAAATCGGGCCATAACACCGGGGTAAAATAGAGTTCGCTGTAAGCGGCTTGCCACAGGAGAAAGTTGCTCAGGCGCACTTCGCCACCAGTGCGTATGATCAGGTCAGGATCAGGAATGCCAGCAGTGTACAGAAATTGGCCAAGTACAGCTTCATCTATTTTGCTGTCGGGCGTATTTTCGCTGCTAAGGCGTCTAGCTGCCTGGACAATTTCATCACGTCCGCCATAGTCGAAGGCAAGGCAAACTGTCAGCCCTGTATTACTTTTGGTGAGTTCGACTGCCGCCTCGACTTTCTGCCTCAGCTTCTGGGACAGTCTATCCAGTCTGCCAATGTGTATTAGCCTGATATTATCCTTGTGGAAAGACCGAGCTTCCTTATCAATTCTTCTTGTCAGAAGACTGAGCAGTCCTGCTACCTCCACCTTAGGGCGATTCCAGTTCTCGCTCGAGAAGGCATAAAGAGTGACGTATCTTACCCCGTGATCGGCGAAGACCCTGACCACAGGGCGAATATTGTCACCACCAGCTTTGTGCCCCATAAGCCTGGGTAGACCACGATGCTTGGCCCATCTACCGTTGCCATCCATGATAATGGCGACGTGTTGAGGAATATGGCTTGCTTCAGTCATGATTTGGCCTCCCAAGCCCGCCAAGGAAGGGAACCCGCAATTCCTCTTGCAGGATAGGCTAAGCTGTGCTTCAAGCCAGCGAGGAGCGATTTGCTGTGCCAATCGAAAGAGAAATTGGGGGAATTAAGCAAAGCCTGGGCTATGCCTCCAGAATCGAGCATGCCAAAAATCCTCTCGATCTCACGGTCATTTAGCTTGGCACAGAGCCGCCTGGCCCAATAGCCCCTGGATATCTCCTTGCCCATTCTCGCCTTCCATTCCTTCTGGTAACAAGAAAGCTCGGCTGAACCTAAGTCATCACTGCTGAGAGCCCGGTGGAGTACGTCGGCAGCTATCTTAGCACCCAGATGCCCGAAGTATATGCCACCACCACTGGTTGGCTTTACCTGACCAGCAGCATCGCCGATGACAAGTATCCTGTCTCCATAGGTGCGGGGTAAGCTTCCCAGAGGGATAGCCCTTTGGGCTATCTGAGCCTTATGGTCCATTACCCTGCCCTGGCAAAAAGGACCCAGCAGGAACCTTTGTAGATGTAACTTGGCCTGAGACGTTGACAAGAGCCCAGCCAAGGCTCTATTGGGTGAAGCAGGTACAAGCCAGGCAAACAACCCCGGTGCTATTCCCTGACCGAAGTACACTTCAACTTCATCAATGTTCCTGGCTTCAATCTCTGCCTGAGCACCGGTGAGGAAATGCTTGATTTCGCCCAAACCTAGCTTCTCAGGCGGCTTAGGCTTGAAACCATTGGCCAGGATAACAGCTCTGGTCGTAAATATCTCCCTTGAGCCGCGGCATAAAGCTTTAACTTGCGCCCTGCCGTTTCCTACGGCAACATCGGTGACCTGAGAGGAGAAGAAATAGTCAGCACCTTGCCCCTGGGCTTTGCAAGCAACAGCTTGATCAAAGGAAGCCCGGTCTATCACGTAAGCTTGAACCGTTTCGCTCTGCAGTCTCAGACACCTTCCTGAAGGGGAGAAAAACCTGGCCGAATTAGCCTTTCTCAATATAACCTCGGGACTAATGCCAAAGGAACGAAAGCACTCAGTGCTGATTACGCCGGTACAGCAAACATCAAGTCCTGAAGCCTCTTTTTGTTCCAGGACGGCTACCTTGTGCCCGAACGACGCCAGCCTGTAGGCGGAATAGCTTCCTGCTGGCCCTGCCCCCACTATGATGACATCGTAGGATTCGCTTGACAATTCAGAGCTACCTGATTCAACTTTTCATATTGTACAACGCTATTACCCTGGATTTCCCATTTCCACTTACAATGAGTAATCCTGATCCCTAATGGCTTTTGGCACCTATTGTAGACACATGGCACCTGGTTTGCCAAGCCCTTTGTGCAACCCTGCAGCAACCCTCGGCAGCCCAACCCCTGCATTGACCACTCGAAATCCTCCTGTCGCAACCCTAACCGAAGGCTTGAACGCAAAAAGAGCCAATACTTACCCCTTTCTGACTCCCAGCACCCGCTTGTCCTGATTTGCTTGGCAGGGTGACAGGCATAACCGGGTTATCGGCTCCACAATGGCAGCAAACAGGTCCCTGGGCAGCGCCGACGCTGATAGCTGGAAATAATCTGCCGGGCATGAGCCTCTGTCCATCCGTTGCCGAGAACCAGTTCCCTTTCCAAAGTTGTAACTATACTCCGCGTCGAGAAGGCACAGGGTACGGAAGCGCCTCCTCAAGCCTTACCTGCACGAGCCCGTGGACAGTCCAGGACCACCCACCGGGTAGTAGCACTAGGACTCCTTCCGCGGCTCAACCCGTGATCTACGTTCTCGAGGCCGCTTCCAGCCGTTTTTCCGCGCCTGGGGAGAAGCTGCCCCGGGGGGCTCAGCGTTCCCGCGCCGCTTTCCACCTCCCATCATTCCCGACCACCCTGCCGGAAGGCGACACTGGCACCAGGTTATCCACCGGGCTTGCCGTGGCGTGGGCATTCTGGACGTCGACGTCGGCCAGCTCGCAGTAGTGCCGGGTCATTTCCAGGGATGAGTGGCCCAGCAGGCGCTGCAGGCTGAAGGC
>CAYVSN010000040.1:0-8119 GCA_964453875.1 uncultured Dehalococcoidales bacterium | reverse complement strand
CTCACCTCCGGGAGGGACCACTTTGAAAGGGCACAAAGCGCAGTTTCCACATTGCTACAGCGGGCTTTTGCCCAGTGGTAGCTGAGACTTCAAATTTATAGCCTTCTTAATCTACCAGCCCGTTTTTTATGGCGTAATAGGTCAACTCAGCGTTATTCTTCATTCTCATTTTCTCCAGGATGCGGGATCGATAGGTGCTGATGGTTTTGAGACTAAGTGACAGTTCCTCGGCAATTTCGGTAACTGTTTTCCCTGAGGCAATCATACACATAACCCGATACTCGCGATCGGAGAGAGCCTTATGAGGTAGTTGTTCGTCATTGTTTTCCAGGTCAGAAGCTAATCTTTCCGCGAGCGAAGAACTGACATATTTTCTACCCTTCGATACTTTCCGTATGGCTGCTACCAATTCATCTGGTGTGCTTTCCTTTGTCAAATATCCTGAGGCGCCTGCTCTTAAAGCCCGCACGGCATACTGTTCTTCTGGATGAATACTTAGTATCAGAACAGGAAGTCCAGGTCTTTCATTTTTCAGCTGTTTTAAAATATCCACACCATTCACGCCAGGCATGGAAATGTCTAATAGAACCACATCGTAATAACTTGCCCTCACCTTGCTGAACAGTTCCCACCCATTGCTTACTTCATCAGCTACAACCATATCGGAAGTTTCGGCGATTATCTGCTTTAATCCCTGCCGAACAACTGGATGATCATCAGCGACTAGTATTTTCAGCATCGAGATCATCCTCCTTTACGAGCGGAATACTTACCACAACTGTTGTCTCCTTACCCGGGGTACCAGTGATCTTAAGCTCACCTCCCCAAAAGTGGGCACGTTCTCTCATGCCAATTAGCCCAAACGCCTTCGGATCTGAGATCTGCTTTTTTTCAATTCCTTTACCATTGTCTCTAATTCTCAATATGATTCTACCGGCTTCTTCTTTTAGGTTTGCTTTGACCTTGGTTGCATCGGCATGGCGAACGACGTTCGTCAGCGTCTCCTGAAAGATGCGAAAAATCGCTGTAGAGCGATCTTGGTCCAGAACAATATCTTCAGGGTTTGAAGAAAATTCACATTTGATTTTAGTCAGCTTTTCAAATTCTCCTGCCTGCCATTCAATTGCGGCTGCAAGACCGAGGTCATCTAATGCTCCCGGTCTCAATTCCGCGGAAACCCTCTTCACTGTTTGGATGGCCGTATCAACCAGTTGATACATTGATTTTGTCTTCTCAAGCAGCAATTCTTGCTCTTTAGGCAATCTATTGGTCAACCAGGACAAATCAATTTTCAGAGCTGTCAACATCTGTCCGAGCTCGTCGTGAATCTCACGTGCTATGTTCTTTCGTTCTTCTTCTCTCAGCGATTCTAGATGTGCCGAAAGGCTGCGCAACTGTTCACGTGAAGTTCTTAATCGCTCCTCGGCCTGCTTGCGCTCGGTGATATCAGTAACCATGTGGAAAAAGATTCTCCTACCATCTCGGGTCCACCCTCTCGTCGGGTAGATTGCCGAAGTGATCCAGCGTCCGGATTCCGGATCAAGTGCCTCCCGTTCAACAGCTTGACCTTTCTCTACAGCTTCCTCTAGCGGACAAGCATAGAAAGGCTCGTCAAGCCCATGTATTACCTTGGGGCAGTACTTACCCACAATGTCCTTGGGTTCCACTCCTAGCTGTGCTTGCACTGCTTTGTTCGCCTGTAGAATGTGGTGATGTGCGTCGACCAGCAGAACATAGAAGGGAAGAGCGTCCAGGATATCTGAGATTTCTAGCCCAAGGTTGGCATCTGCGCCATGAAGTTCTTCGTCCGCTGTCCTGTGCGCGGGCAGTGACTTTCTAGGTTGCACCACATGTTGGCGGAAGGTTTCTGATTTCTTCCTAGGGCGCTTTTCTGTTTTGCCTGTCATATCATCCGCTGCCTAAGATGCACAATGAATCATTCATCAGTCAAAGGAAGAATTACCCCTACTTGGCCAAAGATATCTACCACATCAAAGTTGAACGATTTCAATCGGATTTTCATTGCCTATCTCTTCTTATCGCCGTCTCTGTGAGAAATCCATAGTTTCTTAGCTACCGCTCACCAGCAGCGGCCCGTTCCAGCTCAATTGCTAACCTTTGTCTGGTGCGTGTCAGGCTCAAGCTGATGACGGCAGCGAGATTTTTCATCACCACATAGCCAATGTGATTATCTTTTTGGAAGAGATCGAGCAGATCTGCCCCCTTTATGGCGATGACTTCAGCTTTCTCCTCGCAGGTTGCCGAGCTGGTAAGGATGTGTGGCTCTACCACCGCCGCCCAGCTAATAGGGCGACCTGGCCCAAGCGTAGTAATTGCAGCCTTCACGCGTCGCCCCGAGTAACGAATCTCCAGCTCAATGGCAACCTTGCCCTTTTGGAGAATGTACAGATCCTCTGCCTTGCTGCCTTCGCTGAAAACAGCCTGACCTTGCTCAAAGGTGTGCTCCCGGCAAATCCTTGCTATCTTCTCCAGCTCCTCGTTATTTAATCCCTTGAAGACATCGAACTTGTTCAAAGTTTCGACTGACACCATTTTGACCTCCTTATCCCTTAGCCACCTCCCAGCGCCACTATAATTTGCACCTCATCACCATCATTTAGTTCGGTGCTTAATCCTCGAGGAAGGGTATAGAGCGGGCAGCCATTGACCAGGATCTCGTATTCTTCATGGAAGGTGTCACTTTGAGGATTGAAGAACCCACCCTTCTCCCGAGTTTTCTGAGCTATCTCCTGCAACAGCGCCTGCAATGTGGCAGGTTCAGCCTTTAAGTCAACCTCGTCCTGTCCAAAGGCCCATAGTGCATCAAAGCCAGAACATTGCAACCGGATTCTCATTGCTTAATCCTTCCCTTCTTTGTATATGAGTTAGAAATCCCTTCAGCCCCGCAGACCTTGCAATGAGGATTCCGGACTAGGTCGCAGAAGGTGAATTCCATTTTAGCTCCATTGACATACAGCATCCTGCCGGTGAGCAAGGAGCCAAAGTCTGCAAGGAACTTTATTGTTTCTACAACCTGCAGGATAGCTATCAAAGCTGGGGCTACACCGAAAACTGGAAATAGCTTGGTCATCCTCGGAAGCCGAGGATAGATACAAGCAAAGCAAGGGGTCTTCCCGGGGATAATGGTGGTGATCTCGCCATAAAGCCCCCAGATCCCGCCATGGATGAAAGGTATCCCTTCGGCAACACACGCCGAGTTCAAAATAAACCTGGTCTCGAAATTATCCATCCCATCTATTACCACATGTGCCCCTTTGATGATATCTCGGGCATTGTCTTCGGTGATCCGCTCAAAGAGAGAGGTAACCTCTATCGAGGGGTTTAGTCTGGCGAGTTTTCGCCCTGCCGAGCTCACCTTGTTCTCTCCGATATCCTCATCCCAATGCAGAAGTCGATTCAAGTTGGAAAGCTCGACAGAATCACAATCCACGATGGTAGTATGGCCTACGCCGGCACAGACTAAATACACAGAGGCAGAAGACCCCAGCCCACCAAGCCCTGCTACCACCACATGGGACTGCTTGAGTCTTTTCTGGCCCTCCTCACCAAAGCTCGGGTATAAAATCTGTCGCCCGTATCTGGTGAGATCGCTATCTGTCAGTATCATCTCTTGCCACCCTTCCATAAGCTGGTTAAAAGGTCCGCGCCTCTGTGGGGCATTCGTCAAGACACCTTCGGCACATGATGCAATACTGGGGAAGGGGGCATGTCTCGAACGGGCCTATGGCCACCTTTATCTCCTCTGCGGAAGCCGGCATGCCCGCTTTTGCCGCAATCACCCCTGGCAAAACCTCCTCCTCATCCAGCTTGATAACGCCCTCAACAGGGCACACCTTGACGCAAATACCACAGCCAATGCAGATTTCCTCCCTTACCCTGGGAACTTTTGCCTCCGTGGGAACCTCCGGCTTATGAAGAATTATCACCTGTAGCATAGCTTCACCTCACAAAACCTTTTTCAAACTCATTGATATCACCCTGTTTACCTCTTCTCGAAGTAAAGGCGGAAAGCCAGGTGTCTCAATATCTAAGAAGCCACGGGCTATCATCAATGTCGCTTCACTCTCGGTTAAGCTTCTGCTCATCAAGTAGTAAAGCTGCTCCTCGGCAATCCTTCCGATGGCAGCCTCATGGGTGAGGTTAGCGCCGGGGCACATGCTCCTGAGTTGCGGATAGGCCCACGCGCGTGCTGTGGGGCTGAGCAACAGCCCCCGGCATTCCAGATGCCCTCTCACATTCTCTGTATAAGCTTTGAGCGTTCCACGCATTTTGACTGTTGACTCACCTGTAGCCACAACCCTTGATATGAGCTCTCCCCTCGTCCCAGGGGCACTGAATATCAGAGACGAGCCGATGTCGATGTCTGATGACTCTAAGCCGAGAGCAATGCAGCGGATGACGGCCCGGGCCCCCTCCCCCCGGAGAACAGCTGTAGGGTATGCTTGATCGCTCAAGCAGGAACCCATTATGATAAAGTTCTCAATGTAAGTGGCATCCTCCTCGACTATGGCACCTATTTTGGGCCTGATGTGGAACTCAGGGCGGAAGTTGTGGATCATGGTGTATGTCACTTCTGACCCCTTTCCCGCATATATTTCGGTGATGCAACCATGTAACCCAGCCTGGCATGCCGGTTGAGTTACGCAGCCGGATATCAGGTGAACTTTTGAGTATGGTTCAGCAATTACTAAAATGCGGGGGAGCTGGGCATAGTTTTGTGTTTCCACGAAGAAACATGCTTGGAGAGGGAGGTCAACTTCGACGCCATTCTTAACCCAGACAAAGACCCCACCTCTTGAGTAACCGGCATCATAGGCCGTGTATTTATCAAGGTTTATAGGAACGATATGGGACCAAAGCTTCTCCATCCAAGGATACTTGCAAATTGCCTCCTCTATGTCCTCCACCACCAAACCGTTTGGATATTGCGCTAATATGGTTTCCATACATGATGTGGTAAAGCCGAGATAAGTGGTGTCGTTGTCCTCCTGGAGTTTTGAGCCAGCTCGATATCCCTCATCAATCCTTTGCCCGGCGAGTTCTGCCTGCCGCTGCATATCGTTATCAAGCTCAGACAGGCTTTGGCGGCTAGCGTGTTGAGGGGCGATGTCAGGTCTATAGGAAAGGAGGTCGAAATCCATCCCGAACCTCCCTGCGGGGAAACCATTTTCCTCAAACTCCCTGAAAGCCTTCCTGGCAAATAACCTGCTTTCCCTGACCCAATTGGGAAACCTTGCGTCATACTTTTTGTAACTCTCTTCAAGCTCTTTAATGATCGCCTCTTTCTTTCTATCCAGACCCATTTCTTAGGCTCCTAATCTTTTAATGTATTCCTCATATCCCAATTCCTCCGCCAGAGGGATGATTTTTCCTGGCGATCCGGAGACAACTATCCTCCCGTCATACATAATGTGACAGACATCGACCTTTAGGTATTGGAGGATATGGCGGTGATGGGTAATCACCAATACACCACTTCCCAATTCCTCAGTTACCCCCCTGATTTCCCTCCCGATAAGTTTTAGAGAGTCGATATCAACTCCGGAGTCAGGCTCATCCAAGATTAAGAATTCGGGCTTCATGGCAAATACCTGAGCCAGCTCTGACCTTTTCTTCTCCCCGCCGGAAAACCCTAAGTTCAGTTCTCGAATCGAAAATGAGGCTGGTTCCAAGCCCACTTTTTGCAGGTAATAAGAAGCGGCATCTTCTCCTGAGAGGTGCTGGGGTTCCCTATCCGCAATGAAATTCAACATATCCCTTAACCTCACCCCTCTAACCTCCGGTGGGCTTTGATAAGCCAAGGCGATGCCCAATTTCGCTCGCTCCGAGATGTCCTTTTGGGTCAAATCGTTCCCATTGAATAGAATTCGTCCCTCTGTAATCTGATAAGAAGGGTAGTCCAGAATCGTCAGCACCAAGCTCGTCTTCCCACAGGCATTTGGCCCCATTAAGGCATGGGTTTCCTTCTTATTTATGGCCAGGTTTATGCCCTTCAAGATTTCCTTTCCATTGACGGTGACATGCAGCCCTTCTACTTCCAGCATTTTCCTCCTCCTTTCACTCTTAGTCCCATATAGAGCGTTCCTCAAGAGGCTTGAAGGTTATCCCCGACTCTCCAGCCCAGGTAGCGGTGCCACAGGCTCGGTGAACAGGAATTCCCCCTTCTTTATCCACTCCTTTAGGACTTGGGCGATTTCCACCGCCTTTGGATAGCTGGATAAAGAGGCTGTAGGGACTTCGTTCCCCTGAACTATTATCTTCCCGCTCTTGAGCTGGGCATAGCTAACTTCTCCCAGGATGTCCGGCTTGCGCTGTGGATATGCCTCGGAATAATCCACGATAGGGGCGAATATCTCCTCATCCTTTACAGCTGTATAAGCGAGGATTTCCTCGGAGAGTATGGGTATAGGAACGCCAATGCCTACGGTTATGGTGCACCCATAACCAAGAAAGCTGGTCCCCACCAGCCACTCGGGCTTCATCTGTTTCAAGTCGCCGATCACAGCCAGTGTGCCTGCCGGTCGCCTCGGTACCCCATTATCCCCACGAAGGACAGCAGGATTATGCTGGGTGCCCTGCCACGCCACATAGCCTATCGCACCTCCCAAGAATATCTTTGTCCCTATGCCAATGGTCTTATAGTAGGGATCGTTGAGCAGTGGCGAAAGCTGCCCCGCTGAGCAGTAGTTAGCGTTCCCCAGCTTTGGCTTGAGCACACCCATGTAGGTATAAATCGTCCTTTCAGAGAGATTTACTGCCACATTGTAGTTCTGATAAGCGTTCCTGATGTTGAACAGCACCGCCTCGTTAAGGTCTCCGAGGTTAATCAAGGTTTCCAGTTTCTTCCTTGGGTAGCAATCCGTTCCGTAGGCAATCGCCGAAAACCTTATATCTTTTCCTGCCACCAATTCCTCGATTACATGCCCACCGCCATAATTAAATTCGCCTGGATAAATTCTATTTCTGGGATCACTATCGGGGAGAGCAGTTGCCCCTATATAGATATCCACGGCGGCAAGTCCGGCATAGGCAGGAACATCGTTAAGGTAAACGCTTCCTCCCCCCAGTTTTATCCGTGGCTTAGAATGTCCCAGGTTGAGGTAGGCGCCGGATGAGCACATCGGACCAAAGGTGCCAGTGGTGACCACATCTATTTCCTGGGCAGCCCCCCTCACCCCCTCCTCCGCAACGATGTCAATTACCTCCTCAGCCGTCACCACAACCGCCTGACCTTTACGAATTTTTTCATTGATTTCAGCAATTGTCTTTGCCATCTTTTCATTTCTCTTTTGACAAAATATCCCGGGCTAATTGCGCTGCCTTTTTCCCCGATAAAAACATGCCACCGAAGATAGCCCCCATCCTTGGGGAACCGAAGACGGCATTCGCTGCCATGCCAGCGACTATTAAGCCAGGATACACTTCTTTGGTATTCTCCACTATCTCTTTTTCCCCCACCTCAGCCCACATCGGCTTTTCCCCGATTACTCCGCCTGTTTCCGTCCTCAATTTTGGTCCTATCTTCCTGACCACAATATGGCAAACTTCACTATCATGCCCAGTGGCATCTATGACCACCTTCGATCTTATGGTCAAGGGATCTACATGGAGTTTTGCCCATGAGACAGCACTCCAATTCAAAACCAGTCCAGTTATCCTGTCCTCTTCCCTAATCATCACGTCCTCAACGCTGATCAGGTTAAATATCCTGGCTCCGGCTTTTATCGCTTTGGAGCAGATTGTTGAAGTAGCCTCCAGGGAATCAGCAACATAACAGCCTCTTTCATAATCCTTTGTTCGCACGCCAAGATCGTCCAATATCTTTTTGCCTTCTTCCTGAAGCACGATGCGATTGAACATCATTCCTCCACCTGGCATGCCACCGCCAACACGAAGTTGCCTCTCAAATACCGCGGTCTTCACCCCCTCTTTTGCCAAATAATAAGCGGCAGTCATACCCGCTGGCCCAGCCCCGGCTATGGCGACATCCACCTCCGTCGCTTCTAAGAACTCCGCTATAAAACTCTCTGTTATCGCTCTAGATATGAGTAGCTCATCCATTTTGCTATCCTCCTAACATCATGATTATTAAGCTGAC
>CAYVSN010000039.1:0-8260 GCA_964453875.1 uncultured Dehalococcoidales bacterium | reverse complement strand
CCACTGTAACCACTGCAAAGGGCTTCGAGAAGCTAGTAATGATAATCCCATCGCTGGTCACGAGCAACACTGAGAGGAATAGGAAACATAGAGCAAGAACCAGTAGAGAGGCATCCCCAAGTTCTTCTCTTATCTCTGACCATCCCGATTTGGTGGACTGTGGTCTCCGCTCAATTTTGATTCTAATCATGTTCCCTCCAAATCCGCCTGGCTGGGCTAGTAGCTACTGTCTTACTTATAGCTTAGATATAAGACATGTCGCCAAATTAATAAGGGGGATAGGGGAATACACGCTCGAAGCTCGCAAAATCGGGGGTTTTAGCTTTGAAAAATTGACGATTTCCTTAATTGCACGATAGTTAAAAACAAGCCGTAGAAAGTAACTAGCCCAGCTACAACAATCTCAGTTCTCCTTATAATCATATTCGGCTCATACAAGGTGATGGGACCATTGACCTCGTAACCTATGAACAGGGCAAACCACATTCCCGCAGTTAGAAGCAATAACCAATAAGCAAACAAGCGAGCTACCCAGCGATTCATCTCCCCCCCTTCATGGTAAGTAGTCTCCTTCTTTCTTTTTGGTCCGACTTGTGTTGGGGAAATCTTCTACGATATTATACCACACCCAGCTTGGATGCAGATTCAGGGTTGCAGAGCATAGGCTTGTCAAAAAGGCCAGATTTAGTATAAGATGGTCGTTGAAGAGCACATCACCGCAACCTCAACGAATAGACACTATACAAGGGCTTGTGGCGGAGCGGAATGAGGCAAGCACCAAGGTTAAGGAGAGTCAACTTTTGGGCTGGTTGATATTCATAGGTTTGATAGTTGCCGCACTGCTTGTCCGGGGTGCCTACGAATATGTATCGGACATGGTGCAGAGGAGGCGCAGACGAAAACTAGATGAAATGGCACGTGATATTCTGGCAGACTTCGATTTCGACAAGGAAAAACGGGAGATAAAGTCCATTGGGTCTCGCTACGTATCTTCCAAATATAGATGCCCAGAGTGCAGTGGTATGCTTGTCCTTATTAGAGGTGGCCCATATGGGAGTTTCTGGGGCTGTAATCACTATCCAGAATGTAAATATACGAAGCCTTATAAGGGGGGTATCTAGCAATGGCGTTCTACGAGGAAAAGAAAAGGGAACTTGAGGAATTGTTGAAGATGATTAGTCGAGAGAAGGCACACTTCACGGATATAGCTCAACGTGAAAGAAAAGACATCGATAGCAAGATGGCACTGTTTCAGCAACAACAAGAGGAACTGGAGAAGACACGATACGCAATCGTTCAGTTGGCTAGGCAGAAGTCTCAGGGGTTTCCTTGGTTGGCTCAAGCCTACGATGATTATTTCCGCCTTCGAGACTTAGAAGTAGCTGACAATCTGAAGACGAAGGCCCACCCCGCACCAAAGGCTGCCGAAGAACATAGACAAATTGCTACTGAACGCCGTGAAGCCGAAAAAGCTGCAAGAATCACCAATTACCTCCTAGAGTATTGCAGATTTCTGGCCCCCTGGTTGGATGAATACATAGGAATGGAGACTGAAGAACTAGATGTCATCATAAGAGAAATACACGCAGCTTGGTCGAAAAGGGAAGAGGAATTTGTAGAAGAGGTGAAGCGGCAAGTTGGTCCCAAGAAGTATGAAGCACTCACTCCCAGCCAGAGACTACAGAGAGCACTTGATTGGTATTGGGAGAAACCCGACAAATCCAATTGGCAAATTGGAAGGGATTATGAAAGATGTGTCGGATACTTATATGAGCAAAAGGGATGGAATGTCTACTATCACGGCAAGAAGGGTTATGAGGACTTGGGACGAGACTTAGTTTGCAAAAGGGGTAACAGCGTTGAGATAGTCCAATGCAAGTGTTGGGCAAGAGAGAAGACAATTCACGAAAAGCATATCTACTATTTATTTGGCACTACGGTTGAATACTTTCTGGAGAACTTCGGAGACCGAGAAGATTTACAGTTGGCTCTATTCCCCAGTCTTATTCAAGAGAGACAGGTGGTCCCGAAACTAGTTACCACGATAGACGTTTCCCCAAAAGCAGCGCAGGTGGCAAGGGTGCTGGGAGTAGCAATAGAAAAGACACCGTTTCAGCGTTATCCATCCGTAAAATGCAACGTGTCACGCAGGACCGGAGAAAAAATATACCATTTACCTTTCGACCAACAATACGATACAACGTTGATTGAGGAGGAAAGGCTAGAGTGCTATGTTGAAACTATTGCAGAGGCGGAGGCTCTTGGATTTCGACATGCATTCCGATGGAGAGGCGAGACCTCGGGCTAAAGAAGAGAGACAAACACCAGCAGGACTACCCCTCACAATCCGTCTCGTCCTATTTTGGCTTCGACATACCTTTCTTTGGTCGGGACAGCCCTATGAATGTTGCCCTGATTGATAGAAAGGTCACGCTCCATAGCCGTTTCACTAACTCCCCCCTGATACTCCACCCCTCGCACGCATCCGTGCCCCGAATTTGTCAAACATGCGTTGCTTGCGTTCCTGCTCAACTCTGCCAATACAAAGCTCTCGTAACTGCTGGCACTCCATCAAGACGGGCCACTCTAGTGAGATTTTTTGTTCCTCTTTGTATGCTGCCAACATGCCAGCTTGAAAGCGGTTCAAAAAGCTCTTTTGGGCTGGCAAGAATATCAATACTTTTTGGCGATATTTTGGAAATGGCGCAATAATCTCAAGCTCACGGTAGACTCCGCCTTGCTCACTTGGGCTTGCTAACACTAGCGCTATTACCATGTCCGCTCCGTCCACATGCGCTAGTTCGGCATAGCCAGCCTCTATTGGAGAAGGTGCCTGATGTCTGAATAACTCTTCACACGTAGTAACAACGTCCTCGCCCTTTGAGGCGTGCTGGAGTGCTTCGATAACCGTCATACGCTTTTGAAGCAGTTGTGGTCTGCTAGTTTCTCCAGGACCTAACACCAAAACTCGCAGACCAACCCGCAAGTCATCCAGCAATTGGCTGGCCTCTTCAGCCCATGACGAAACATCTGCACTCATTCTCGGAAGTGCGTGCCACTATCTAGACAATTTCCTAAGCTGATTTAGTTGCTCCCAAGCTGCCAGACCTTCGGGGGTTATGCGAACCATGGAATCTAGGGCCTCCAGATAGTCAGCACGAACCAAAGTTGCAATCTTCAACCAGTCCTTCGGCTTTCCTATGTATGAGTTCAAATCTTCCACAGACAAGTATTTGTGCTTCTTCAACAACCGTAGAAAGTGTAGACATTCAGCATCCATAAGCGCATTGGCTCTTGCACGCTCCATCTTCTTTGAATCTCCATCTCTAGGAAACTCTGTAACAGGTCGAATCGGTTGTTCGCCTTGCATGGCCTCTACAACTGACGCAGTAGCGCTAGGCTCAGGAGCAGCAATCCGTAGCGCCCTCTCAGCGAGTTGGAAGCTGCGAGGTGTTTCCGTGCCTTTCTCAGTCTGGTCTCTTTCCACGTCCTCAGTTTCCACTTCAGACACTGTCCTGTGCGTGATTGCTTCGAATCTAGCTTTCTCTACCATCACAGCCCTCCCAGTAATAAACTGTATCCTATTGTTCCCAATAAGTCAGATGCTTTATCGCTGGCAGCCTTAAGGAAGCCCCTTGTCTCCGCTCGTGGGATTCCGTCAGGTGGTTTCCTTTTGCGATAAATATCCATATCGAAGACCAATCCGTCCGATGGGTAATCAAGAGCAGTCTGAGGCGGTCGGGCTATTTTCTGGGTGGCCACACGGATGCCGACAGTGAGATTATCCAGTGGCACCCGAACACGGTATTCCACATCTGCATCGTCTCGGTCGCCAACTTCTGAAATAGCGCTCTGAAAGATGTCACCAGAAATCTTCTTCGACAGCTCCGCTGACGCCCTGACGATGTCAGCGCACGGTGCAAAGTATTCGACTCTTAGCCCCAGTCGACTGAACCGAGTAACCAGAAACTCCTTGGCGATACTCTCAATCCACTCAGGTGCAGTGTCTATAACATGTGCTAACGACTCGATGGGTTCATAGTGTAGCCAAATCCTGTTCGCAGTGAACCGAATACTGCGTGGGTCTTTGCTGTCCTTAGGGTCTGTCAACAAACACCCATCAGGGTCAATACCACCTTGATTGTAACGTTCACCAATCTTATTGAGAACGACACCTGAGAGGTCTAGGTATCGATAACCCTTGATTGTGTTTGCCTGCACAAAAGCCTTACGGAGTTGGCACTTATCAACACCAGTCTCTCTAACCATGACTGCCTCTAGGCACTAGACAACGGTATTACATGATAACCAGCAGAAACTACGTCTGTCAAAGGCATCCCTGACTGGACTCGTCCAAGGAAATCCTCTGTTACATTATACCACAACCAGCCTGGATGCAGATTCAAGGTTGTGTGGCCAAAAAGAAAGCCCATCTACGCTTTGTAGACGGGCTTAGCTAGAAGGGGGGTGACCAATCTAGCCACAATTATTTTCGCTCAATATATGACTCCTGTATGTGACTTTTGTCTCCCCACATCATGGGCCTAGACAGGTCGGAAAGTCTGCAAATGGCGGAGCGCTACACTGGGAGGATAAAGTTTGAGGATGGGTTGAAGCTTTATAGATCCTCCGGGTGTAATAAGTCTACCTCGGTTCCTAGCACTGCCAAAAGCACCAAGCCGCTAGACAGTGATCTCAAAGGGGATTGAATGGGGTGTATTGTGTCCAGGTAATCGAGATAGACAGGGCTACACTTTTTGACGGTTTGTGCAGTGATTCGAGGACTGGCGTGGTCGTCTGTCGGGTGCCGATGGTTTACAACCGGATACCATAGGGATAAAATGGAGCATACAGCCAGTCACGATGAGGTACTATGGCAAGCCGAAATCGACAGTTCAAGGTTAGACACAGATCCGCTTTGAGGAATTTAAGCTGAGCGGGCCTGCCGAGACTGAGTATCAGGCGGCCTTGTGGCGGGACTTGCTAAGCATTTGCCAAACTCAAAGGGGGTGAGTATGTGGTGTAGCTATTGCCTTTGTTCATTATATTTCAAGGTGAAGAGAGAATGAAATGCCATATATAGAAGGTCAGTTAACATTTATAGACTTCTTGGGTTACAAACCTGTAATGGCACTAGCTAAGAGGAGCCTATTTGGAAAACCCTACCTAACCTTTAACGCCTACTGTGCGGTTCTTGCATCAGTATACGAATCTGCGGCAGTGCTAGGGCGTGCTAGATGCGCGAAATTAGGCATATTAGAAAAGATGCTTGAATCTCCGCGCTTGGGGCCCGATCTCATGAAATCGCTGCGAGAAAGGGCAAAGGAAAGGCTTGACGCGTTTAGAAATGAGGCTGGAAGGGAACCTCATTCATTCCTCGAGTTTATCCAAGTTAAGCAACTTGAGAATGCTATTTCAGATGAAAAGCTAAAGGAACTGTTTTCCCGACTATACGATGTGCGTCAGAAGGGCAGGGCTGGCGAGCGTGTAACCAATAAGCTTGGGAAATTAACGCAGCTTTCGTCTGAAAGTAAAAAGGCAATGAAAAAAGTACTGAAAAAACTTGAGATGAGAGTTCCGTTAGTAGGCGCTGAACCAGGCATAAGACTACTTGGGAGAGAGGGCGTGGGCTTTGGTAGCTCGTTCCCCCAATTAACGGAAAGGATGTATAGGAATCTCCATGAAAATATTGACATGCTTAGCTGGTCTGAGGCAGCAGTGCATGCTCTAGCCCTTCCGGCGAAACCCCCAATAAAAACTCTTGAGGAAGGAGAGAAAGAAATCCTTCAAATAGTGGCAGTTTACACAAACAGGTACTGGCCCGAGATGCTTGACCCTTTAGATTTGAGGGGTCACCTAGAGATGGTAAAGGAAGAGGATAGGTAACATCTACCACTCAGGGCACTCAAGGCTCACGGGGATTATGCGGCATGAGGTAATCTATAAGCGTTCGGGTTAGACCATTCTTGGAAAGGCCCTTCGCAAATTGGGGAGGATGTTTGTCTTGATTTCGCAAGAACTCCGTGAGTTTTGTGAACGCTGGTTCCAGAAAGCTCAAGGATATCATGGCCAGAGTATCCAGGAACGCTTTGATAGATTTTTCACGCTGTTCGTCGTGTACAACAGACTTTATGCGGAACTGACTCTGTCTTGGGCAAGAACCGGCAGGATTCAATTACGCGGTCGCAGTCTTCCTGATGAGAAACCAGCAACAGAATACGTCCACAGCTATTTAGGCACGAATCACATCTGGTCAAACCTTCAGAATGATGACCGATGTCAACAGGCGGTTAGCACAATCCGTAACCTTCTGGAGAACCAAGTATTTGTGATCAAGCTAGATCGGTTGCGCGGCACCCCGAGACCAGAAGAGGACCTGAAGCTACTTCATAACTTGAGGTCGGATAACAAACGGTGGAAGGTTAGCGCTTTGCTTGACATCATATACTCGGTTAGATGCAATATGTTTCATGGGCATAAGGGTTTTGATAGGGTGCAGGCTGAGATCCTTGCTCCCGTTAACGTTCTGCTTAATAAACTGGCTGGTCTGCTGTATGAGAGGCTCAGTGCCGATAGCAAGGTGGGATTGCTCCCCTTGGAAGATTCCAACCAGATATGAGGACATCCTGACAGCGAATTTGAATACGTAACAATTGGGCGATTCGTGCAACATCCTCAGACTGGGGAAGTCCTAGCTTTCCACGCAACCAACTGGCTGGAAGCATGGTATACTCTCCTCGTGGCAGCCAAAACTCATGGGACATTTGAGAAATATATTGGGATTGACTGGTCAGGTGCCAGTGGCCCCTACCTGAAGAAACTGCAGGTAGCTGCTTGTGACCCCGGTGAATCTTTACCGAAGATAGTCTTGCCACCCAGGGGTAAGTATTGGCGCCGCGACGATCTGATTGACTGGATCATCAGAGAGGCTAAACATAGGCGCATATTAGTTGGCGCCGACTTCGCTTTTGCATACCCCTACTGTGATGAAAGCGCATATTTCCCAAAACATCCCGCAAGCCCGGAGTCACCCCAAGCCTTATGGAAGAAGATCGATAGCATCTGCAAGGGTGAGCCTAGTTTCTATGCCGGACCGTTCTATAAAGACCGAGGCACGCCCTTTTCTGAATACCTCTGTTATCAAACTTACAGGGGGGCGCACTTTGATAGTAATCGCCTGAGAAGAACAGAGCAGGCGTGTGAACTTGTCGGCACACGTCCCACCAGTGTGTTCAAATGCGTGGGTCCGGATCAGGTAGGCTCCGGTTCAGCCTCGGGCATGCGTGTCCTCCACTTTCTTGCCGCAAATCACAGCAGAACAATAAGTATTTGGCCGTTTGATAGTGTCTCAGAGAGCAAATCAACTCTAGTTGAAATATTCCCGCGCCTGTTCTTTGCCCTTGCCGGGAAAAATTCAAGGCAGTGGAGAGTTGACGATATCGTGAACGCTGTCCTCAGATACTTTGGTTCAGAACCGCTGACGCAAGGCGCTACGACAATATCAGAAGACGAGGCAGATGCGATCGTATCAGCAGTGGCTCTTCGTACTCTGTCTTCCCGTATGGATGTTTGGTATCCTCAGAGCCTGGACGAGGAAATCCGGCGATTTGAAGGATGGATACTCGGCTGCGGGTAACCATAGAAGAGCGAAATGTGCAGGGATGTTTCACACGATTTTATTGAAAACACCAACTGCGTACTTTATGATACATTTAAGAGATAGTGGAGGTTCCTGGCCGGTGAATTATGAGAATGTCACACTATGTAACCTAGCACTTGCGTGTACCATGTACGATTCCCTTACTCCCTTCAATTACTCGCTTGGCCTTCTGGACTCGGCTACAGGCGGCACCATCGACCTTGCCAACCCCGCGCATCGTACTTCTCTCATGAAATGGTTAAATGATTGGGGGTGCAGGCACCTTTCAGAGGACCAACATGAGGTCGCATTATACAGCATCTTGAACTGGTACCAGACAGATGGCGTTAATTTGTTTACAAATGCGAAACCACTCTGGGAACTTGGGGATCAGGAACTCGAAGTTGCGGCCACTACATATGGTTCTCTTAAGGATAGGACGGGGGCCTGGCGTGTTCGTGGAGGGAGGAAGTTGAAGGTGCGTATTGGTGCAACCGCAGCTTCTAAGATCCTCTTCGCTATCAGGCCGAAAGCATTGATGCCTTGGGATGAGGCAATGCGAGTTGGCTTCGAATGTGATGGTAGTCCTGAATCATATTTCAAGTATCTAATAACAATCAG
>CAYVSN010000038.1:0-8619 GCA_964453875.1 uncultured Dehalococcoidales bacterium | reverse complement strand
ATGAAGAAGGAGACATCGGAACCCAGTCTGGATGCCAAATGAAGCAAGTCAGAGATTGGCAAATGGATTTGCCAAAGCCTGTTAAGAGTTACAAGGGTCGCGGCAGCATCGCTGCTACCTCCTCCCAATCCGACCGCCCATGGTATATGCTTGTGAAGCTCAATTCTCGCTCCTTTTTTGTATTTTGTAACCCCCTTAAGAAGTATCGCGGCCTCTGTGACCAGATTGCCCTCTTCTAAGCTTGGCTCACTGCACTTGAAGGATATTTCATCGGCCAGCTCGAAGCTGAGACTATCCCACAGATCTACTGCTTGAACGATGCTGGAGATTTGGTGGTAATCATCGTCATACTTACCCAAGACTTCAAGAATGAGATTTACCTTGGCTGGCGCATAGACAGTTGGCATAGCGATTATCTTCTAGGTGGTTCGAAAAGTTCCCATACTTCTCTCCACTCCTCAAGGCTAAGGCTCTCCGCTCGCCGCTTGGCTTCTATCCCAGCCTTCTCGAGCAGTGACGCAACTTGATCAGATGTTATTCCCAAACCTTGAGCTAGAGAATTGCGAAGCTGCTTGCGAGGCGAGCTAAAGCCACTAGTGACTATGTCAAAAAAACCGTTAACGTCGGATATGTCGATAGGCAACTTGGAGTAAACGTCAAGGCGCAAAACAACTGAATCCACTTTCGGCGCAGGATAGAAGCTCCGACGCGGCACATAGGCTATGATAGTTGGCTTACTATATAATTGTGTGCTAACGCTGAGCAAGCTCATCCTGCCACAGGTAGCGGCTATAGCCTCGCCCACTTCTTTCTGCACCATTACCACCATCACTGACGGCTTCCATGAAGCCTCCAGGAAGTGACGTAAAACTGGCGAAGTAATATAGTACGGCAAATTGGCAACAACTTTGTAGCTTCGCCCAGACTCAAGTGCTCCTAAATCACCCTCCAGAAGTCGCCCTGGAGTAAGCTTAAGTATATCACCTTGGATAATTCTGACGTTAGTGAAAAGAGGAAGCCTTTTTCTCAAGACGCCAACTAATCTGGGGTCTAGCTCTACAGCGATGACTTTAGCCGCTTCCTCAGCCAGCTTCTTCGTCAGGATGCCCAGGCCAGGACCTACCTCAATCACAATATCCTCAGAGCTAAGCTCAGCAGCAGACAGAATACAGTCCAGCACCTGCTCCTCGACGAGGAAGTGCTGCCCCAGTCTTTTTTTTGCCTTAAGCCCAAACTGGCCAAGCAAAGCTTTAACCCGTGATATCATCTTCTAGACCTATATCAATGCTGATTTTGAATATAGTAAGCAACTTTTGGCCAGGAGCAAAATCTAAAGCTATAACATAGGAGAACTGGCTTGAACGATGTCAAGCCAGTTCTTCATTGGCTCTATTCTGTTACTCGCCAAATATTAGATTCTACTTTCCGCCCGGCTCCCAATCTGGCGTGCCTACTATGGTAACGAAAGCCACTACGAATGGACCACCCAGATTATGCGCAAACCCCGCCTTTGCATCCTTAACCTGATAGCCCTCTGCCCTTCCCAAGACCTGCTTTGTAAGCTCCGCTGTCATTCTGACCCCGGTAGCGCCGACAGGATGTCCAAAGCACTTAAGCCCACCATCAGGATTTATTGGGAATTCGCCCTCTATCGCCGTGACTCCCCCCCTTATTAGGTCTGCAGCTTCACCGGCCTTGCATAGCCCCATATCTCCATAGTTTATTAATTCCGTAATAGTGAAGCAGTCATGGACTATGCCAAAATCCAGTTCCTTGCGCGGGTCCTGTATCCCTGCCTCCTTATATGCTGCCTGGGCCGCTTTTACATTTGCCGGCAGTGATAATCCGGTCCAATCTCGCCTGTAAAAGGGAAGAGCCGTTTCCACAGCCTCTCCCATTGCTTTTATCGTGGCATAGTTGCCACTACCCACCAAATCCTTAGCTATCTCTGGTCTTGTGAGTATGACCGCAGCCGCACCATCAGACATGGCACAACAATCGAAAAGGCCAAGAGGCGAGGCCACTATTGGAGCTTTTAATGCTGTATCTAGGTCTATTTCCCTTCTGAAATGAGCCTTAGGATGTTTTGCTCCATGGTGATGGTTCTTGACGGCGACCCTCGCCAGATCTTCCTTTGTCCACCCCCACTCCTTGAATGTTCTAGTGGCACAAAGGGCAAATAAAGCGGGCATGGATTCAGCCACTATTATCGGATGTGGAAATAGGTCTTCCATTCCAGGAAGCCCTCGTGAACCCTGATCCAAAATCTTTTCCACTCCACAAGCCAAAACGATGTCATACATACCAGCAGCCACAGCATATGCAGCGTTTCTCACAGCTTCCATGCCTGTCGCGCAATAGTTTTCTACCCTCGTGACTGGTTTCCCATAGAGCTTCAAAGGATCGGAAGCAGCATTACCTGACGTCCCGGAGAACGGGTAGAAAGTGCCCACCCACGCTGCTTCGATATCTTTCCTCAAATCAATATGTGCCTCATCACACGCCTCGTACACCGCCTCAACAAGCAAGTCCTCTTCATCTTTCTCCCAAATCTCCCCAAATTTCGTAACCCCAGTGCCAATAATCGCAATCCTGTCCGTGATACCCTTTTGCATTTCTTCTTACCTCCCCGATTTTATTCTCTAACGGGCCTGGCTCTCCAAGCGTAATATCGATAGTTGCTTTTCTGATTGAACAGCCTGAAAGTCAATTCAACAGGCATGCCTATGTCCACCTCACCGATTTCACGGTCGCACATTTCCAAGAATAACCTGCACCCATCCTCTAGGTCTACAACCGCCCTCGTAGTCGCATTTATACCATCGCTGGGCAGGTTTCCCGGACCCACCAGATAGTCATGAGTATAGGAGAAGACTTCGCCCTTCCTGGTAAGTTTCACATCCTCATGGTTATCCCTCTCACCACATATTGCACAGCACCTGCCTATAGGATATTGCAAGGTTCCACATTTATTGCATCTCATTCCATAGAGAGGTAGTTCCCACTTCTCATCTCTCCAGTACTTGACCACAGGGCTTTTGGCGAAATCCGGCCAACCGACCTCTCGTTCCTTTTTGAAGTCAGAGAACTGCGCATATGATGGCAGCATCCTCTTCGAGGCCATGTATTTTGTGCCTCTGTGCTTGCCTTTCTCCTGCTCCACCTTATCTGTAGTCCTAACAAGAAACGCATCACTCCCTTCGCCATAACTAGCACATATGATCCTTTCACCGGCTTTTGCAGTTTCAAGAGCCGCTACGAGGAGAAGCAAGCAGTGCGGCACCCCAGTTATCCCCACCGTGGCAAATAGAGGCTCTTGCAACTGCGTTTTTGGGTCTACCCCTAGCAACCTGGCAATATCCATATAGCTTCTCGGATCAGGTCCATATATTGCAAGCTTGGAAATATCCTTCGCCTCTACACCAGTTTTTTTCAATAATCCCATCAAGGCGCCAGGAACGTCCTTCAGGAAGCCATACATCCTATCAAGTTTTGCCTCAAATACTCTGGGATATAAATCCTCCTCTCTCTTCCACGGGCCTGGTATAGCATCTGATATGGAGGAGAACCCCTCTATTTCCGCAATAGTCCCGTCTTCCCCTATCAATAAAGCCGCTGCAGCATCGCCGAATACCTGCACAAATTCCGACCTCGGCATGGCTCTCCTCGAGTCGGCAGCGACTACCAAAACCTTTCTAGCGGTTCCCGCTTTTACAGCATCGAAAGCAGCTTTTGTTGCCGAAGTCCCTGCTCTCAATGAATCTGTGAAGTCAGAAGTATAGGCATCCTTCCTGAGGTCCAAAGCCGAAGCGATTATGGAAGCCGCCTGCTTCTCCTTATAAGGGGAAGAAACGCTGGCAAAATAGATCCCGTCTATCTCTTTAGGGTCTATCCCTGATAAGCAATCCAAACCTGCTTCCACCGCCATGGTCAGACTATCCTCATCCCATGAGGCGACTGCCCTCTCACCTCCCATAGACGCCCCGCCTGATCCCTTTGCTATCTCATCCCTGCTTATTCTCCACATTGGGATATAAGCTCCATACGATAATATTCCCGCCACTTTTACCTCCTTCGGATTTTAGTCATCCTTCTTCTCATAATAGTTACACTCTTGAGCTATTTCTTCCAGACAGGAAAAAGCCTGTGCGTTAAAACATAGATTTGCCCCCGAACAACAAACATCGTTAAAGGAAAATGCCGCAGTTGGTAAGTATTCCCCTTTCCTGCTGCAAAAATCGAAACTTGTCCTGCCTCTTTCTTCTTCGCCTTCCATCGAATAATACCTGCAGCTCAGGCAACTTTTCCTCTCTACCATCAAGCCCCACAAAACAACAGAAGCTATCTTCCTTTGAATTCAGGCTTCCTCTTCTCCAGGAATGCTTTCGCTCCCTCCTTGGAATCTTCGGTTGCGAATGCAGAGCCGAAGCACTCAGCCTCGTAGAATAATGCACGGTCCAGATCCATCTCTATTCCTTTATTCACTGCCAGCTTTATGATTCCAAGGATGACAGAGCTCTTCGACAGGAGTTTCTGTACAAGTTCATCCACGGCCTTATCTAGCTCCTCGGCAGGAACAACTTGGTTCACCAGCCCCAGCTTATGCGCTTCACCGGCATCAATCATTTCCCCCAGCATATCGAGTTCCATAGCCTTGGGCTTGCCCACAAGCCTGGTGAGCCTCTGAGTCCCTCCAGCGCCGGGGATAACGGCCAAGTTTACCTCAGGCTGTCCGAACCTCGCTTTATCCGAAGCGATTCTGAGATCACAACCCATAGCAATCTCCAGTCCCCCACCCAGGCAGAGCCCGTTTACTTTGGCTATTATGGGTTTTCTAATCCTCTCCATATGTCTGGTGTCTTCTTGTAGTGCTAGAGAGAAGTCTCTCGCTCCTATGGCGCTCAGTTGTTGAAATTCAGAAATATCGGCGCCGGCACAAAAAGCCCTGTCGCCAGCACCAGTCAAGACGATGACATTGATGTTCTCATCATTCTCCGCGTCTTGAAAAGCATCACGCATTTCCGCTGTCAATGCAATGCTTAAGGCATTCAGGGCCTTAGGCCTGTTGAGCGTTATGGTAGCAACTCTATCCTTCTTCTCATATATGATATTGACGTACTCCTTCTGCGCCATTTCTCATTCCCCCTGTTTATTTCTTCCCAAACAATGTGTAGAAGCCTTTGCCCGCCTTTCTCCCTGTATACCCAATTTCCACCATCCTCTTTAGCAATGGAGTAGGCTTGTATCTCTCCCATCCAGTCTGTTCGTAAATCCCATCCAAAAGGTCTGCGGCGACATCTATGCCAACGAGGTCTGACAGCTCGAACGGACCCATAGGCCAATTGAATGATAACCTACATACCTTATCTATGTCCTCTATCGTGGCCAGCCCTTCCTCCAAACACTTTGTCCCTTCATTCAGCACCAATGGGATTATCCTATTTGAAACAAATCCCGGGGAATCCTTAACCACAACTGTCTCCTTTGGCAAAGACTTGGCAAACTCAAGGCTGGTGTTCAGAGTATCCTCCGAAGTCAGCAAAGACACGACCACCTCTAGCCCCGGCATTACCGGCACAGGATTCATGAAGTGCATGCCAATGACTTTGTCGGGGCGCTTAGTGGCAGACGCAAGTAGAGCTATTGGTATCCCCGAAGTATTGGAGGCCAAAATAGTTTCCTTAGGGCATACTTGGTCAAGCTGCTCAAATATAGGCAGCTTAACGTCAGCCCTCTCGAATACCGCCTCAATGACATAATCTGCATCCTTTCCAGCTTCTTTCAGCTCCGTTGACGTATGAATTCTAGCTACGATCTTGTCCACCTCGTCTTGTGTTTTCGTCCCCTTCTTCACAAATCTGGCAAGGCTGCCCTTTATCGCCTCCATTCCCCGGTCTACAAATTCCTGTTTGATATCAACCATCACCGTTTCATAGCCCGCCTGCGCCACAACTTGCACTATACCATTACCCATTGTCCCCGCACCTACAACACATACCTTCTTAATCGCCATATCTATCACCTCCTGAATTTTCGTAAGCTATAACACACATTTAGCTACCTTGTCAAGCAACGAAGACAGACAAGCGCGTGTTTCTTTTCCAAATCACAGTACGACCGCCACTAACGCTAATGATCTGCCTGGTGACGTAGCCAGAATGGTCTGAAGCTGGGAAGACATCGGGGCTGCCAACACATTCCGCCTCCGTTGAGCATCCGAGGGAACACCTTCACTGCCTCTTCCGTCGCCATACCGTCTCAACCAACTACATCCCTACCTTCAGGAATAATCGCACCGGGACATGCAACATTGATACTCATTCCGTAATGACCCAGCTCCCTGGCTAATCCTTTAGATAAACCAATCACGCAAGCTTTGCACCTAGAAAGAACCGCCTCTCCAGACTCACCGATCCTACCAGCGTCGGAGGAAATAGTAGTGGCTAGGGCCTTGCCACCAAGAGCATTGGCTTCCCCAGCCAATTTCTCTCCTTGAACCTCATCAGTTTCAGCAGTCAGCATATTTGCCGCTTCCTTAGCAGAGCCAAGAACCGTACCACGACCAACATTTGAGCCATCTCCTGCAACTACTACTGTTTTACCTTCGAGTCCTAAACCCACCTTGAAGCTCCCGAGGCAATCTGCGGAAGTAGGTCGTGCACCTGTCCTCGATCCTCACTATGTAGTATGCTTCTGCCAGCCAGCTCCAACCAGGCGCCTCTACGTCACACAAAGAATACTACTTACCGCTGCTTCCTTCCGGACCTGACGGAGTTCATAGCGCCCTGCTGCGTAGAACCCAGCCATCAACACCGCTTAGCAAAAGCAACACTACGAGCTAAAACCTCAAACAGGAATTCGGCCCCGCTGTAGCGGGTTTCGGGTACAGGGCACCGCTAGCTCCCCACCTAGCACGACCTAACATAAACGATAACAACAAAAAGCTAACTCTGTCAATCCGTAAACAGGAGAGGAATCTGGTGGGATAGGCTCGCATCATCGTTGACGGTCACATGAAGATCCGCGTTAGGAGAGCTCTAGAAAAAACAAGTAGGTCAAATGTGTGTAGCTACAATGGGCCAGAGTGGCTGGTAGGCGAAAGCAAGTAAGAACCGAGAAGCCATGCTGAAGGAGCCAAGCAATCCACTCTCCCTGTTTCCTATCTATCTTTGGCCTAGGCACTGGCACTGCATCGTGCGCACCGACCACGAGAACCTTGAGGAAGCCTTCCAGGACGTCCTGCTCAGGCTTCCGTTAGGCCCGGGTCGCGATGGCTTGCCACAATGAGTAACCTGTCAGCCAGCTCAAGATTCAGAGCGATTTGCCAGCTCAACTATGGTAACGCCGTAGTCCCCTTCACCATAGTCACCGAGACGGAAGGACTCAACCAAAGGATGTTCGGCTAGCACATCATGCACGGCACGACGCAATGTACCCGTCCCCTTGCCATGAATGATTCGCACAAAAGGTAGGCCGGCCATAAAAGCATCGTTCAGGTACTGGTCAAGCCGAAACACAGCTTCGTCAACGGTAAGACGGCGCAAACGTAACTCTCTATCTACTGCTTTCAAGATAGATTAACAAACTCCAAACGAAGAATTTTCCTGGTAGCCTGCGTAACCTTGACTCGATCATCGATCCGCCAGCCTACTACCCAAATGATTTGTCGAGGTGAGCAGACAAGAGGTATGTGATCTCGCCAATGGAGAGGTATCTTGGCATCAACCATGAAGGCTTGGAGCTTCTTCCCCGTGTTCATTCCCAAAGGGTGAAACCTATCTCCTGTACGACGCTGGCGGACAGATAACTCAGTTCCTGTTTGCTGCAAATCGAATTGAGCCACAAAGTCCCTGTCCTGTTTTTGAGACTGCCTCCCTTCGCTCGCAATGACAAAACCGGGATGTAGTTCACTACGCTTAGAGCTCGGCCTCCCAACAACAGTGGAGATACTAGCCATCACTTGCCATCCGGGCAAAATTGTTTCGCCAGGAACTGTAAGGGGAAACTCACCTTGGAAGCAAGGAAAAGGGCACGGTGGGTATGGGGGCTGAGATTGCCTCCCCTTCATTTCACTCATGGTGGCAATAACAACCTCATCATACCCTCCCCAACAAATAACGCCGCGGGGCAACAGAATCCTTTTACCCACAGGTTTGGCCAACAGGCTTCTTATGGCCTCAACATGGCTCGCCTCAATGTCTCTGGTATCCCCTAGAACTCTCTCCCCTGCCACCCTTATCAACTGTCTTTGCAGAGCTGTAGGCAAAGCACGAGTCTTCCTCTTATCCAAGTAAATGGCGTTATCTCCCTCCCTAGACACCTCATTCCACAACTGGAGAACCTGCTCGTCAATGAAAGAACTATCATCCCTAGCAATTTCAGCCAGGCGCAGTAAAGCCTGGTCTACGTCGGGGTTGTATTTTCTAAGCAAAGGCAGAAGCTCAAGGCGACATCGATTTCGCAAAAAGGATAATGCAAGGTTAGAGGAATCGAATCGCGGCTCGAGTTGGTATCCCCGACAATAATTCAGCGTCTCCTCCCTAGTGAAACCAAGAAGGGGTCTTATCACCCACAGGTTGCTTCGCGGAGCCTGTCCTGAGCGCAACGAGATTGCTTCGC
>CAYVSN010000037.1:0-8753 GCA_964453875.1 uncultured Dehalococcoidales bacterium | reverse complement strand
GGTACCAGGGAAATGTGACAGATGTGGTGGTGACTTATTTCAGCGCCCCGACGATAAGGAAGAAACGGTTAGAGAGAGGTTGAAGGTCTTTTTTGCTCAAACTGCTCCTCTTCTTGATTACTATGAAAAGGGGAACATACTTGTCAAAGTCAATGGCAGCCCGGGAATAGAGGAGGTAGCCAGGCAAGTAATAGGTATGCTCAAGGAAGGGAAGTGAGTGATTATTCTAAAATCCCCAGAAGAAATAGCTATCATGCGTCAATGTGGCAAAATTTGGGCAACGCTCATATGCAAGTTGAAGAACGAGATGAATGCGGGGAGCAAAACTCAGCAACTAGACAACATGGTTGCCCGTGAGCTAGAGGCACTGGGAGCCAACGCTTCGTTTAAGGGTTACCAAGGCTTTCCATCTCATCTATGCGTATCAGTTAACGGTGAGGTGGTACATGGGATCCCGGGCGAGCGCATATTAAAAGAAGGAGACATTGTCTCTTTGGATCTAGGAGTGAGTTATAAGGGCTTTCATGCCGATGGAGCCATAACGGTTGGCATAGGTGAGATTAGCGCTCAGGCAAAGGAACTAATGGCCGCTACCGAGGGGAGTTTACAGGCTGGCATTGCAGCGGCTAAATGCGGCGGACATCTAGGAGATATTTCGTCTGCCATCCAAAGCTATGTCGAATCACAGGGTTTCTCTGTGATTAGGGAATATACTGGGCATGGCGTCGGGAGAGCATTGCATGAAGAACCGCAAGTACCCAACTTCTCTTTTGGTTCGAAGGGCATCCTGCTCCAGAAGGGTATGGCCTTAGCTATCGAGCCAATGGTTAGTGCTGGGGATTGGCATACCAAATTGGCTCCCAACCAATGGACGGTGCTAACGGCCGACGGAAGTCTTTCAGCACACTTTGAACATAGTATAGCTATCACTGAAGCTGGAACTGAGATACTCACGCGATTATAGGATTGTGGCTAAGAAAGAAAGGATAGAGGTCGAGGGGAAGGTGCTCGATCGCTTGCCGAACACCATGTTTCATGTTGAGCTGGCCAATGGACACAGAATATTGGCTCACATTTCAGGGAGGATGAGGAAACACTACATCAAGATTCTACCCGGCGATAGAGTCTTGGTCGAGCTATCTCCCTATGATTTAAGCCGCGGCAGAGTCACTTATCGGCTCAAATAACAAATTTACCTTTGACACGTTGACTAATAGAGTTTATCATAACAGTTCGTGTTTGGTAGTGTGATATGAAAGTGCAGGCTTCAGTCAAGCGCCGTTGCAGAAAGTGTAAGATTGTGAGGCGTAAAGGCATAGTCAGAGTTATTTGCGAAAACCCTAAGCACAAACAGAGGCAGGGTTAGTTTATGGCGCGGATTGCCGGAGTTAATCTTCCTAACGATAAAAGGGTTGAGATAGGCCTGCAATATATCTATGGTATTGGTCCTACACTGGGTCGGCGGATCTTGTCGGCTACCGGAGTGAACGCCGACACCAAAGTGGAACAGCTTACCGAGGACGAGGTAAGCCGCCTTCGCGATGTCATTGAGAAACAACATAAAGTAGAAGGCGACTTGAGGAGGGAAATTCAACTCAATGTGAAGCGGCTCATTGCGATCGGTTGCTACAGAGGCATGAGGCACCGCATGAGTCTGCCGACTCACGGGCAAAGGACACGAACTAATGCTCGCACCAAGAGGGGCCCGAAGAAGACAGTGGCAGGTAGAGGCAAGAAGCGGGGGCTAGGTAAGAAATAAGGCAAAGGATTATTTGAAATGCCAAGGAAAGGAAGTGGCAAAGGGAGAAAACAGACACGCAGGGGAATTACTGAGGGGAGAGCCTGCATTCAGTCTACTTTCAATAATACCATCGTTACTATTACTGACCTACTGGGCAACGTTATTGCTTGGGGAAGTTCAGGTACGGCTAGATTCAAAGGTTCTCGAAAGGGCACTCCTTATGCTGCTGGGATGTCCGCCCAGGAAGCAGGAAGAAAGGCGATGAATAGCGGCGTGCGTCGGGTAGAGGTTTATATTAAAGGTCCTGGTAGCGGGAGAGAGGCAGCTATTCGTGCCCTACAGGCTTGTGGCCTTACTGTTACGCGAATTAGAGATGTAACCCCTATTCCCCATGACGGTTGCCGCCCTCCGAGAAGGAGGCGAGTGTAAAGGTGAAGAGATGGCACGTTATATAGGGCCAAGTTGTCGCCTGTGTCGCTACCTTGGTGAAAAACTGATGCTCAAAGGTGAGAAGTGTTCCACTCCCAAGTGCCCTGTAGAGCGGAGAAACACTGCTCCGGGAAGGCGTTTCACCCGGCAGCGCAAGATTTCTGATCGTGCGCTTCAATTGCGAGGGAAGCAAAAAGTGCGCTTCAGCTATGGGGTTCTGGAAAGGCAGTTCCGTGGATTCTTTGCCAAGGCCGCAAAAGCGCCAGGCATTACAGGCGAAAATCTTCTCATACTCCTGGAGAGGCGGCTAGATAATGTAGTTTATCGCCTTGGCTTTGGTGATTCTCGCGCTCAAGCACGGCAAATAGTGCGACATGGACATATCCTGCTTAATGGACGTAGGACCAACATACCATCTTGTCTAGTAGAATCGGGGGATGTCATTACGTGGCGGCAAGCTAGTATGAAAACTGAATATTATAAGGCGTTGGCTGAGAAGATTGATGTTGCTATTACGCCTCCCTGGTTGAGTTTGAATAAGGAAACCATGGAAGGCATGGTACTGGCTCCGCCCGGCCGGGATGATATTGATCCTAAGTTTAATGCGAAGACTGTCGTTGAGTATTACTCTCGGTAGTACTCTGAACATATTCTCATCTGGAAGGCGCATCATTGCTTAATTTGCCGTTACCAGAGGTAAAATGTGAGGAAAGCTCGGGCAACTATGGGCGCTTTGTTGCTCATCCTTTGGAACGAGGTTTCGGCGTTACGTTGGGTAATGCGTTGCGCCGTGTGCTCTTTAGCTCTCTTTCTGGTGCTGCGGTAACTTGGGTCCGAATTGAGGGCATTCAACACGCGTTTTCTGTCATCCCTCATGCCAAAGAAGACGTCGTTGAATTCCTTCTGAACGTTAAGGAACTGCGAATTCGCAGCCTTTCACAGGACGCGGGTAAACTGATTCTGGACGTGCAAAGGGAAGGTAAGGTTTGCGCCGCGGAGATTCAGCCATCAGCGGATTTTCAGATTGCCAATCCTGAACTCCATTTGCTTACATTAGATTCCCCCGAGGCCAAGTTTCACGCTGAGTTCAATGTGGAGATAGGGCGAGGCTACGTGCCTGCTGGCTCTACTGATGGCCTACCGCTCGAAGCATTGCCTGTAGACGCCATATTCACACCGGTATACAAAGCTAATTTCTCTGTAGAACCTATCCATCCTGGTCAAGAAATGAGTCAAGAAAGGCTCAACTTGGAGGTTTGGACTGACAATACCATTTCTCCGTGGCAAGCAGTCAACCAAAGCGCCGCTATCTTAATGGATCAATTTTCCTCGTTCAGAGAGTTGGTCGAGGCTCCAGCAGGGCAAGAACTGAAGTTGACCAGCGAATTAGCAGCTTCACGTGAACAATATAATGTGCCTTTGGAACAGCTCAATTTGTCAACTCGGTCCTATAATGCCTTAAGAAGGGCTAATATTACCACCGTGGGCCAGCTTTTAGAGGCGAGCCGTGAAGGCTTGCCTCCCTTGCCAGGTTTTGGGGCGAAATCCCGGACTGAAGTCGAGGAACTGATCAAAAAGCTAGGTTTTCCCATTGTTGCGAGAGTGAGGAAAGGAAAGGAATGAGGCATCGCATCGCCGGTCGCAAGCTGGGCAGGCCAACAGGTCACCGCCGGGCATTATACCGAAATCAGGTGACTGATCTGCTAACCCACGAAAGGATTGTTACTACTGAGGCCAAAGCCAAGGAGGTTCGCAGCTTAGCTGAGAAAATGATTACCTTGGGAAAGGAAGGCAGCCTTGCCTCACGTCGGGAGGTTCTGAGCTTTGTCACTGATAAGAAGGCAGTCAAGAAACTTTTCGATGAAATCGCTCCCAGGTACCGGGATCGAAACGGAGGCTATACGAGGTTATCAAAGCTCGGGCCTCGCCCCGGCGACAACGCTCCCTTGGATCAAATTCAATTAGTCTAATAGTGAGTCTTACTAAGATTGCCTTGGTCGTAGAGTATGAAGGGACACGTTACCACGGTTTCCAATGGCAGGCGAATAAGCCCACCGTCCAAGATGAATTGGAGCGGGCCATAAGAAAGCTTGATACCAAAGCTAGCCGGGTTATCGCAGCTAGTCGGACTGATGCAGGTGTACATGCCAAAGGACAAGTGGCGAGTTTTTGGACAAGGTCAACATTAAGGGAATGGACTTTGGTGAAGGCGCTAAACTATCATTTGCCGGATGACGTCGCAGTTAAGGCAGCTTGCAAAGTGGATGCTAATTTTAATGTCAGACGTGACGCCATAAGCCGAGAGTATGATTACTATATTCTAAACAGCGCTACTCCATCACCATTAAGCAGAAACTTCGCTCTGTTCTTGGCTAGACAATTAGATGTTGAAGCTATGAATGAGACGTGCTACATTATCAAAGGTGAGCACGACTTCATATCATTTGCCAGTTCCCTAGATGGCATCAGAGAGACGGTACGTACCATTTATGAAGCGGAGGTTAGGAAGCGAGCTAATTTTGTTGTTTTTCATATAGTAGCTAATTCATTCTTGCCCCATCAGGTACGCAACACTGTAGGCCTTTTGATCAGATTGGGGTTAGGTAAGAAGGATGTTGAGTATTTCCGCAATGTTATGGAAGCTAAGAGCTTGGGATTGGCTGGACCGGCAGTTCCTTCCTGCGGTTTATACCTGACAAAAGTCAACTACCCTAGGCCTTTAGGTGAACAAACATGAAGACTTATAGCACTAAAGCTAGTGATGTCAAGCGCGAGTGGCATGTAGTTGACGCTTCAGGAAAGACCCTGGGCAGGCTGGCATCCCAAGTAGCCAAGTTACTCATGGGCAAGCACAAGCCAATTTATGTTCCTTACCTTGATACCGGTGACTACGTTGTGGTGGTGAATGCTGCTAGGGTAAGCGTGACCGGCAAGAAAGCCGAGCAGAAAATCTACTACAGACACTCTGGCTATCCTGGAGGCTTGAAGAGCTACACCTTCGAGGAATTGTTTGCCAGGCACCCCACGCGCGTGATTGAACTTGCTGTCAAGGGGATGCTGCCTAAGAATCGTTTGGGCAGAGCCATGTTTAAGAAGCTCAAGGTTTACGTTGGGGGGGACCATCCTCACCACGCTCAAGTTGGGAAAAGAGGTGAGAACTCATGACTAGTGAGAACTATGTTTGGGGCACAGGGAAACGGAAATGTGCTATAGCTCAGGTTAGACTCTTCTCGGGGGATGGGGGGATAACTATCAACGACAGACCTTGTGAGGAAGTCTTCCCTCGTTTGGAGCATCGCCATATCATCGAGCTTCCCTTCTTGGTTACAGACAGCACGGGCAAATTCCGTGCCGTAATAAAGGTGAAGGGTGGTGGCATGAGTGGTTGGGCTGGAGCCATTCGCCATGGCATCGCTCGAGCTTTGGCTAAGGAGAACGAGGAATTCAAACGGATCCTGCGTAAAGAAGGTCTGCTTACCCGTGATGCCAGAATTAAGGAGCGCAAGAAATACGGACTCAAGGGCGCTCGCAGGGCACCTCAATATACGAAACGGTAACCTTTCCCCTTTTTCTCCTAGAAAACTCCACGATAGCTTATTGGCGACAACAGGAACGACTGAGAAGAGGAGAATGTTATGACTCTGAGAACCGGAGATCAGTATAGGGAAGGGCAGGCAAAGATTAAGCACAATATCTACATAAATGGGGAAAAAGTGGAGCATCTGGAAGCTAATCCCAACACTAAGACGGTGCTGGATGCTACCGCCAAGGTTTTCGATCTAGGTATGGATCCCCAATATGATGAGATCATGAATGTGGTGTCTCCGCTCATTGGGGAGAAGGCGAGCAGGAACGTACATCCATCCCGTTCTACGAAGGATTTGGAGATGCGCGCCGAGATGGGCCTTTTGGCCTCCCAGAAACTAGGTACCTGCAACTATCGCTGTGTGGGTTGCGATGCCATCCACGGGACTGCCTCGGTCACTTATGAGATGGATCAGAAGCTGGGCACGGAATATCACAAGAGGTTCACTGAGTGGCTCAAATACATTCAGAAGAATGACTTGGCGGTGAGCGGTGGCCTCATGGATGTCAAAGGTCCAAGGGATCTCAGGCCTGGAGAGGGTGATCCTGACCACTATGTGAGGGTTGCTGAGAAGCGCCCCGATGGGGTTGTGCTGAGAGGTGCTAAGGTGCATCAGAGTGGCGCCATAGGGGCAGACGAGACTTTGATTATACCCGGTGTGGCCCCGAGGAGAGACGAGGAGCCCTACGCGGTGGCTTGCGCCGTGAAGAACTCCCAAGAGGGAATCACCTATATCTCTCAATACAATGCTCTGTCAGCGGAAAGGGAACTCATTGGTGACAGCTCGAAGTTGGGGAATCCCCTCTATGGTCAGAGAGAGACCTGCATGATAGTCCTTGATAATGTCTTTGTTCCTTGGGAGAGGGTTTTTATGTGCGGCGAAACTGATTATGCTCATATGCTGCTGCTCCGTTTTGCTAAGCAGCATCGTATGACTTGTGGAGGCTCGTGCAAGGCAGGATTTATCGACCTCATCATTGGCGCCACGCAGACCTTGGTAGAGTATCTTGGCCTGGATAAGGTGCCTATGATTCGCCAAGAGATTACGGAAATGATAAAAGTGAGGGAGATATCTTATGGCTGCACGATAGCTGCAGCGTACAAGGGAGAAGAGGAACCTAAAGGTTCTGGCTTTTACTTGCCCAATGATGCTCTTGGCAATGCAGCTAAGCTTAATACATGTGACGGCTTCTGGGAGGTATTGAAGTGGGCCGGTGACATTGGTGGCGGATTTGCAGTGACCATGCCATCTGAGAAAGAGCTGGAGAATCCTGCAACGAAAGGTATATTGGAGAAGTACCTCAAGACCTATGCCTCGACCGAGGAAAGGATGCGTATGAGCCGGTTCTTGCAGAACTGGGTAGCCGGCCTTCACGGAGTAGGCACCTGGCATGGGGCAGGTCCTCGTCAAAACCAGATGGTAATGCTATATAGGGACACCAATCTGGAGAAGAAGAAACAAATGGCTAAAGAATTGGCAGGATTGAAAGGCTGATGTATTCGCCCCTGGGGGTTATAGATGATTCCACGAAAAGTTGAGAAGCCTTGGGGATATGAACTGATTTATGCTGAGACCAAGAAATACGCCGGGAAAGTCATATTTGTGCGGAAGGGTGAGCAGCTCAGTTTGCAGTACCATAAGATCAAGGACGAAACGATGTACTTATATCGGGGGTTAGCGCAGCTAGACATCCAAGATGCTAAGGGTCAAAGCAAGGTCATAAAGCTTTGCCCAGGTGAGTCTTACCACATTGAGCCGGGCTGCCGACATCGACTTACCGCAGTTGAAGATTGCGAAATATTGGAGGCTTCAACACCTGAACTGGATGATGTGGTGAGGTTGGAGGACAAGTACGGCAGGGTATAGTAGACTCCTTTATCAAACACCCACTAATTTCTTTCCTTCATCCAGTAGCTCTCTTGCCCTTTCTAAGCTTTTGGCTTCAGCATAGAGCCGAACCAGTGGCTCAGTGCCCGAAAAGCGAATGAGCAACCAAGAGTCGTCGACAAGGAAGAAGCGAAAACCATCAGTTGTATCTTTCTTTGTTACCTTAGCGCCAGCTATTGTATCAGGAGAACTAGAGGCAAGGTGATCTAATATTTGCTGGCGCCTGTTTCTGGAGATATGAGTATCTACGCGCTCATAATAGTGGGGACCGACTTTGCCATAGAGGTAATCTAAGAGCTGGGATGGTGTTTTGTGGGTTTTTGCCATAAAGTCAAGGAAGTAGAGCCCGGCAAGGATGCCATCTCTTTCTGGAATATGGCCGCGGAAACCATAGCCACCGCTTTCCTCGCCACCAATAATTGCATTTTGTTGTACCATCAAGGGAGCAACATATTTGAAGCCTACAGATGTTTCACAAACGGGAACATCGAAGATTTCCCCTAACTTGGAAATCATTTCAGTAGACGTTAGGGTTTTGATCATGGCGCCTCGCTCACCGCGGACCTCCAACAGATACAGACATAATAGGGCGAAGACTTGATGTTGATTCAGAAATCCTCCCTTTTCATCAATGATGCCGATGCGGTCGGCATCCCCATCTAGGGCTAAGCCAACCTGGGCTTTCTCCTCAACAACCAGTCGTGAAAGCCTGGTCAAGTTTTTGGCAATTGGCTCAGGCTGGATTTCGGGAAACGAAGGATTTCTCTCACCGTTAATCTCACTGATTTCTGTATTTCCACCCTGAAGAAGAGTCTTGAAATAGCCCGCGCCAGCTCCAAACATAGGGTCAGAGATTACCTTCAATTCTTGACACCTTAACCCTTCCACGTTGATAAGCTGATTTAATCGCCGAAAGTAAGCGGGAGACGGGTCTAGGTAGTCAACAAGTCCCTTCTTTAGAGCTTTGTCCAAGGGAAGCCTCTTTATCCGGTTGTCATGAATAATGCGAGCAACGTTTTTTTCTATTTGGTCAGTAACCTCATTTGGAGCACTGGCGCCTCCTTGGGATTTGTACTTGAATCCACTCCAGCAGGCGGGATTATGGCTTG
>CAYVSN010000036.1:0-8870 GCA_964453875.1 uncultured Dehalococcoidales bacterium | reverse complement strand
TCAATCCCACAAGCCCCCCGCCTATTCTCGGTGAGGTCACACTTACCATAAGTGCAGAGGCAGCAAAGGTCACAGAAAGGGGCATACCAGGGTTTATAAGTCTTAAGCAGCCTCATATCCCACGGTCTGAGATCCGGGATTTCAGGCATTGGGGTAAGACCTACTGGCTCCCAGGGAATCTCAGCCCTTATCAGCTCTCGAATTTCTTCCAGCTTCCTTGTTATTTCTTTTACTTCTGCCATACTTCGCCTCCAATTGTTTCTTTTACTAGCTTAATGTTGTCAGGGTGCCTTAAGACAAGGATGTTTGCCCCAGCTAGAATAAGAGAAACGGCTGTGATCCCCTCCCACAATAGTCCTTGCTCTTTGTTTTCCATGGCTTGCTTGGTCTTCCAGCACTCCGCACCAAGATCAGCGATTATAGGCATCTGCGTCATACTATCCTTGACAATCACCCCAAGTTGCTTCACCCTTTCCATTAGAGAGAAGCTGTATTCCATGCCATAGCCCACTGCCGCAGACATTGGGTCGATGACAATCCTATCGGGAGGAAGGAAGTGACACAATTTCACATTCAACTCCTTCAGCAAATTGATGTCCAAAGGAGATTCAGCGCTGGCTTTGTGCCCATGATCCAAAATGGCGCGGCCCACAACTTCATAGTTTTCCTTGTGCACCGGGCCTATGAGAAGGTTCATCCCATCACATACCTCCGCAACCTTCACGAGGACTTCAGCATCTTTGCTATCATCCCCGGAGCCATAAACAATAAGGGGGATGTCTATTGATTCAGCTACCTTTTTTGTGAGGGCTGCTGCTTCATCCGCCGGGCTGTCCTTCCCGGCGGGATCAGTGCTCGTGAGACGAAGGAATACTGCATCCGCACCGAGGTCTTCACATTTCTTGGCCCATTTCACCGGATCAGATATCACATCTTTAGAGGGTTCAATCAAGTGCTCCGGCCAGCCTTCCGGCTCCATGTCCATAACCTCCAAGGCAAATCTTGGCGGGTTGGGGAGTGAGCCCTCATCAAAAAAATGGAAGGGGAGGATAGTCTCCCCTCCAACTCTTAACGCTTTCTCTCCTCTCCCGATTGTCTCTTCCCTAACAACTCCAGAATAGGACTCGACTGGTGGTTTATACTCCATTGTTTACCTCCCTAGCTTTCAAGCCAAGCATCGGAATAGAGGGTTCCCCCCATAAGAACCTTGGCTGTCTTCACATAGTTGATTTCTTCTTGCGATAAAGAAGCGAGGTCTATATCCTCTCCATCCATGGTTCTATAGATAAGGTCGACCATGTTCTGCATCCCACCTCTGACCATGCTCACCATATCCTTATCTAGAACATCCACGATTGAAGAGTAAAGCCCATATCTTTGCAGCATCATCTGATAAGTGCGGTTGAGGAGGGGTCTGAGGTCCACAGGTACCCCATTGGATATGTTGGAAAGCCCTGCCACCGATTTGATATCCGGCAAAGCTTCAGGAAGCATCTGTATGAATTCATAGGTTGCTAAAGCATTCTTCTGACCTTCGCCGGCGGTACTCACAGGTAGGACTATGGGATCAGCCCAGATCCTGTCGTTTGGAATTCCAAGGTCATTGGCGTAGGCAACCGTATCCATAATGCTGTCCAGCTTTGAATCACCTTCTGCGGGCATACCTCTGTCGTTGATCACTGAGATTACCACATCGCAGTCATATTTCTTGGCCAAGGGAAGCATTTGTTCCTTGGAATCCGTCTTACCCGAGGCGGAGTTAATCAAAGGCCTTGTCTTACAAATCTTGAGCCCCGCCTCCATCGCCACCGGGTTCATGGTATCCAGGGACAGGGGCAAATCGGTAGCGTCTTGAGCCGTGCTCACTATCCATTGCATGGTTTCCTCGGTGTCTTTCCTTAGGAAACCTACGTTTAAGTCTATATAGTCAGCTCCTGCCTCAGCTTGACCTCTAGCCAAATCCTGAATTACCTTGGCGTCCCGAGCCTTTATGGCTTCATTTACTGCCCTCGCTATAATATGTATACTCTCGCCTATAATAATCATAGCCACCTCCATTTTTTGAGCAAAAACCGCAATAGTATAGTATAAAGCAACCTACAGGTCAAACTCCCTCCTTGAACGCCAGGGCACCTACAGGACAGACATCAACGCATGCACCACAGCCGCGGCACCTAGATGTCCCAATGGGCTCATCTCCAAAGGTAGTGACCATCCGCCGAAAACCGCGATGGGCAAAGCCAATAGCCCCTATTCCTAGCTCCTCCTGGCATACCCAAACACATTTGCCACAGAGCACGCACTTATTGGGGTCATAGACAAATATGGGGCTGCTGGAATCAATGGGTAGGTTGCGCAGGTTTTTTTTGAACCTTCTGCTCTTAAGCTTCACGCTGAGGTGCTTGGCGATCCTCTGGAGCTCACACGAGCGATTAGCGGGGCAGTGGGCACAATCTACGGGATGGTTGGATAGAAGTAACTCGAATGCAGTGCGGGCTAGCCTTAGTGCCTTTGGCCCCTTGGTGTCAATTACCATGCCTTCTCTTACTGGGGTGGTGCAAGCAGGAACCGGCATATCTATGCCGTCCACCTCGACAAAGCAAAGGCGACAAGAGGCGAAAGGCTCATTCCTCTCTCGGATGGCGCAAAGATTAGGTATGTAAATACCATTATCCAGGGCCGCCCATAATATCTTATCACCCTCAACGGCTCTTATTTTTTTGCCATCGATGGTTACAGAGACGCTCACAAGAGCTTCTACCAACAAAGCAACAACCGTAGCGCCGAAGTCTGTCGTCTCAAGTTAAGTCTGTCACCCCCTTAGAAGAGCCCCTGTACTTTGCCGGTCTTTGTATCTATATCTACCTTTCTGAAGGCTGGATCGGAGCTTGTTCCTGGCATGAGGCTGATGGTTCCGGCGCAGGGGCAGAGAAATTTGGCCCCCGAATAAATCAGCACGTCGCGAATGGGCAGGGTCCATCCTTTGGGAACGCCTTTGATCGCCGGGTCGTGGGTCAAGCTCAGGTGTGTCTTCACCATCATGGTGGCGTAATCATCATATTTGGCATCTTTCTCAAGCATCTTAGCCTTGGCCTCGGCATCAGCCGTCCAGGACACTCCATCGGCTCCGTAGACTACCTTGGCGATCTTGTCAACCCGCTCCCGCAGCTTCATTTCCAGGGGATACAGAAACTCGAAATCGGTCTTAGCTTCGCAGGCTTCCATGACTGTATCAGCCAGCTCGAGGGCGCCATCGCCACCATTAGCCCAGTGGGTAGACACGGCACACCGCGCCCCAGCCCCCTCGGCTGCCTTTCGCACCATGGCGATCTCCTCCTTGGTGTCGGTATGGAAGGCATTGATGCACACCACCGGATTGATGCCGGACGTCCTGATGGTGTTGATGTGATGCAGCATGTTAGAAATGCCTTTCTCCAACAGCCCCAGGTCCTCCTTGGTATAGGAATCGGGTAGGGGCAGACCAGCCACCACCTTAGGCCCGCCGCCGTGCATCTTCAGTGCCCTGATGGTGGTGGTGAGTACCGACACATGTGGTTTGAGACCGCTGTAGCGACACTTGACATTCCAGAACTTTTCAAAACCGATGTCTGCAGCGAACCCGCTCTCCGTCACATGGTAGTCAAACATCTTCAGTCCGATGCGGTCGGCGATGATGGAGGATTGGCCCACAGCGATGTTGGCAAAGGGGCCAGCATGCACCATACAGGGCTGATACTCTACCGTGCAGCACAGGGTGGGGTTGATGGTATTGCGCATCCAGGCGGTCATGGCGCCTCCCACCTCTAGGTCGCGAGTGGTGACAATCTTGCCCTCCCTGTCAAAGGCGAGTGTAATGTTATCCATTCTTTCACGCAGGTCGGCTAGGTCCCTGACAATGGAGAGCATGGCCATGAGTTCGGAACTCACGGCGATACCGAATTTGGACTCCATCATTAAGCCGTCCATGCGGCCGCCCCTGCCTATGGAGATGTTCCTGAGGGTCTGGGCGCAGAAATCCATGATCCAGCCCATCTCGACTCTGGTAGGGTCGATGTTCAAGCGGCGCATCCGGCTGCGCTCGGCTAGTTCCTTGTCATCGTAATTGCGCTCGTGCTGCATTCTGGAAGTGAGCGCTACCATGGCCAAGTTATGGGCGTTCATTATATCGTTGATGTCGCCGGTAAGCCCCATGGAGAATTCGGTCATGGGAATGAGCAGAGCATTACCGCCGCCAGCGGCGGTTCCCTTGATATTCATGGTTGGACCACCCGAGGGCTGGCGTATACAGCCACCCACATTCTTGCCCCGCTTGCCCATACCTTCCAGGATGCCCATTGTGGTCGTCGTCTTACCTTCGCCCAGCGGTGTGGGAGTTATGGCAGTTACCTCAATATACTTGCCATCTGGCTTATCCTTGAGGCGCTCGATGATTTTCAGGAAATCGAGCCTGCATAGTCTTCCCTGAGGGATGATTTCGTCCTTTTGTAGGTTCAGTCTTTCCCTCCACTCATCGGGGGTTGGCATGTTCGCTTCCGCCGCTTCTGAAATCTGCCAGTCCGCCAGTTTCGTAGGATCGTAGGGCATAATAACCTCCTTACCGAATTTTGTTGTTTTTCTTGCCTGTGCCGGCCTTGATTGATGCCAAAGCTATTATTGAACGGCCTCCAACGTATGCTGGGCGCCCTCGCCCGCTTGTTTTGACCTGGCAAGGCCAGCAGCAATACTTCTCACCTCGGTCATGACCCTTGAACTCGAATTGACCAAGGGAAGGCCAGCAAGATCAGCCTCCCGGATTGCTTCGTCGTAGGGGATGAAGCCAAGAAATTCAAAGTCCGACATCTCGGAAGTAAGGAAATCCTTCTCTTTCCCGCTCCGAATCTTATTGCCTACTACCCCAATATTCTGCAAACCTATCTCCAGGGCCAAATCTCTTACTCTACGGCCCGTTGCAACGCTTCTCATACTTGGTTCTACCACTATAATGAGCTCATCTACTCCCTTCGCTGTTCCCCGCGTTAAGTGCTCTATCCCAGCCTCCATGTCTAGGATAACCACCTGATTCACTTCGAGGAGCAAGTGGGCGACCAAGGCTTCAAGCAAGGCCCCCTCGGGACAATAGCAACCAGTGCCGGCTGCCTTAATCGGCCCCATGACCATTATCTTGATTCCGTCATATTGTAGAGAACACTTCTCCGGCAAATCGTCAACTTTGGGATTCAACTTGAAATAGGGTGCCATTTGGCCAGGTCTTGCCCCTGTCCTCTCCTCAATAAGATCATCCATCTTGGATATTGGTATTATCTTATCGGAATTCGGAAAGCCAAAAGCAGCAGCTAGGTTGACATTTGGGTCGGCATCTATTGCGAGGACAGAATAGCCAGATTCAGCGAATACAACAGAAAGGAGGGATGCTAGCATAGTCTTGCCCACCCCTCCTTTGCCACTGATGGCAATCTTCATTTGGCAAACGCTTAATTATATTTAAGCTCAATGAAGAAATCAAGCAGTTTTGTAGGATTTTTGGGCTTCTCCTCACATTAGCCAGTCACTCGCCTTTCTGCCGCAGTTACAGTATTGACCAGGAGCATAGTGACGGTCATAGGGCCAACTCCGCCGGGAACTGGCGTAATCGCCTCAGCTTTCTCCTTGATGGCATCAAAGTCCAAATCACCTACCAGCCTCTGACCCGTCTTAGTAGTAGGGTCTTCAATGTAGTTAGCGCCGAAGTCAATGGCTATCACGCCATCCCTTACCATGTCAGCAGTGATGAACTTCGCCTTATTTACTGAAACCACCACTATGTCCGCCCAACGAGTGAAAGCGGATAGGTCTTGGGTGGTGGGGTGGCAAAGGGTTACATTTGCACCTACTTCTTCCTGAGCCAGAATGGATGCTAAAGGCTTCCCCACGAGATTGTCCACGTTTACAATAACCACATTCCTTCCCTTTAGGTCGCGGTATCCGCCTCGAAGTAGCATCTCGTAGATGCCGATAGGCGTTGCCGGAAGGAATGCTTCTTGGCCCATCCAAGCCTTGCCCACATTCATAGGATGAAACCCATCCACATCTTTGTGAGGCAAGATGGCGGTTAACGCTTTATTCTCGTCTATGTGCTCTGGAAGTGGAAGTTGGATGAAGATGCCATGGACTGTGGCATCTGAGTTAAGCTTTTCAATTTCCTTGAGCAGGTTCTCCTCTTTTGTATCCTGAGGTAACCTTACCATGGCTGAGCTAATACCTACCTCACCACTGGCTTTCTCCTTAAGTCCGATATAACTTGCTGAGCCCGGGTCTTCACCAACAAGGATGCCGGCAAGCCCAGGAGTTGTGCCCTGCTCTTTAAGTTTTTTCGTTCTTTCTTTGAGTTCCTCCCTTATATCAGTTGATATTTTCCTGCCGTCAAGAATTGTGGCGGGCACGCTATCACCTCCTGGAGAGTAATTTCTGCTATGGGCTATCCGCTCAGCCTCTCAGCAGCTTTGACAGTATTGGCTATCAGGAGTGCTGTGGTCACGGGGCCGGTTCCGCCGGGAACGGGAGTTATCGCCGCAGCCTTCTCCTTTACCGTCTCAAAATCAACATCCCCTACCAGCTTGAACTTCCCCGGATTCTCTGGGTCCTCTATCTGATTCACTCCCACATCAATCACTATCGCACCTTCACCCACCATATCTGCGGTTATTGCCTTGGCCTTCCCCATTGCAGCAACAAGAATATCGGCTTGCCTGGCAATTGATGGGAGATCCTTTGTTCCGGTATGGCAGACGGTTACGGTGGCGTTGGCCCCCTTCTGTTTTTGGACCAGGATGCCCATAAGTGGCTTCCCCACAATATTGCTTCGACCACAGATAACCACACGCTTTCCCTCAGGGCTGTGCCCGCTGCGAAGTAGCAGCTCCTGAACACCGTAAGGAGTCGAAGGAAGGAAAGTCTCCTCCCCCAGAAGCAACTTCCCAGTACTTATCGGGTTAGTGCCATCAATGTCTTTATCAGGCGAGATGGCGCTTTCTGCTTTCAGGGTGTCAAGATGCTTGGGCAAAGGAAGTTGAAGGATGATGCCATGGAACTTGGGATCCTGATTGAGTTCCTCTATCTTTCGCTGAAGTTCCTCCTGGGTGACATTTTCAGGCAGCTTAACGGTTTCGGTGAGAGTGCCCACCCGGTCACATCCCCTAGCGATGCCACGAAGGTAAGATAGAGATCCCGGATCCTCCCCAGCTAAAATCGCCACGAGCCCCGGAGTCACTCCCTTTTCCTTTAGTTTGGTTATCCTGTGCTTTAGCTCCTCTTAGATTTCACCAGCGATCTTCCTGCCGTCAATTATCTCTGCTGCCATTCATACCTCCTTTTTTTTGTTCAGCGCTGACCAAAGAATCCAATCTTACACCTTTATCAGGAGCAAAATCAATCATTTCCCACAGCACCCGTCTCAATACCTTTGCCCATTCATTTCCCAGACGCTTGATGTCTAACCTCACTTGTGTGGTGCCTACTTTGACCATACCACCATAATTCCCTCTCAGAGATAGCTTCCTTGCTTCTTCTCCCCGTTTTAGCTTCATTATGATTTGTTTCCCTTCTGTAGAAATCGATTCCATCCCGGCGCTCGTCGCCAGAATCTTTATTTCCAGCATGTAAAGCAAGTTTCTAACCGACAAGGGGAAGGTCCCAAATCTATCCTCAAGCTCTTCCGCTATGTCCTTTATTTCGTGAAGTCTCTCCATCTTAGCCAAGCGCTGATATAGGTTCAGCCTGGTATCTAGATTGGGCATGTACTCCTCTGGTATAAGTGCAGTTAAAGGCAAAGCTATGCTGGGAACGGACTCAGGCGCAGCCCTTATGGCTTTGCCCTGTTGTTGCGCCTTCAATTCCTCTACTGCCTCTGCAAGCAATTGGCAATAAAGTTCGAAACCCACAGCAGCTATATGTCCGCTTTGCTTAGCGCCCAGAAGGTTTCCCGCTCCTCGAATCTCTAGGTCCTTCATAGCGATTCCGAGTCCAGCGCCCAGTTCTGTAGCCTCGAATATAGTCCTGAGCCGTTTTTGAGCTTGAGAAGTCAATTGTTTGCCTTCATCGAAGAGAAAGTAGGCACAAGCACGGTTAACGCCACGACCTACCCTACCCCTCAACTGATAGAGCTGGGTTAAGCCCAATTTATCAGCTTGGTTGACTATCAGACTATTAACATTGGGCATATCCAGACCTGACTGGATAATAGTAGTGGTAACCAAAACGTCGTAGTTGCCTGCGACGAACTCCCCCATCACTCTTTCCAATTCTTCCTCAGGCATTTGCCCGTGAGCTATGCTCATCCTGGCTTCAGGTACTAAAGCCTTTAATCTGCTTGCAACTAGGGCGATGCTCTGGACCCGATTGTGGACAAAGAAGACCTGACCATTTCGCTCTAACTCATGCAGTATCGCCCGCTGAACTAACGCCTCATCGTAACTTCCAACATAGGTCTTGATGGACAAGCGCTGTTCAGGCGGCGTTTCCATAATGCTCATGTCCCTGATCCCCGCTAAAGACATATGCAGGGTACGGGGAATAGGTGTGGCGCTAAGAGTAAGGACATCTACCTCTGTTCTCAGTTGCTTTAGCTGCTCCTTCTGGGCTACGCCAAACCTCTGCTCTTCATCGATAACCACCAAGCCCAAATCTTTGAAGACAACATCTTTTTGTAACAAGCGGTGGGTGCCGATGCAGATATCTGCCGTGCCAGCGGCCAAGCCATCAAGGATAGCTTGTTCCTGTCTTGGAGAGCAAAATCGGCTCAGCATCTCCACCCTTAAGGGGAAAACCTGCAATCTTTCGCTGAAGGTAATGAAATGTTGTTGAGCCAATACAGTGGTAGGAACTAAGATAGCTAC
>CAYVSN010000035.1:0-8933 GCA_964453875.1 uncultured Dehalococcoidales bacterium | reverse complement strand
ATTGGCCAAAGCCCAAGAGGAACTGGGTAATATTACTGTAGAAGCCACTAGTGGAGGCGGCGCGGTCAGAGTGGTGATTGATGGCCATCAGAAGGTTCATTCGGTAGAGATATCGCCAGAAGTGATCAATGCTGAAGACGCGGAGTTACTTCAAGACCTAGTCATGACTGCCATGAACGAAGCTGTCGCCAAGTCGCAAGAGCTTGCTAACAAGCATCTTGGCAGTGTGACAGGTGGGCTTAATATACCAGGATTGACCTAAGATAGAGAATGGCATCTATCGCCGAGCCTATAGCTAGGCTAATCGCAGAACTGAACAAATTGCCCGGGATTGGGCCAAAAAGCGCTCAGAGGTTGACTTATCATTTGCTGCACATACCAGATGAGGAAGTCAAGAGTCTAGCTGAGGCTATTCTGTCTCTGAAAGAGAAGGTAGAGCTGTGCTCAGTCTGTTTCAACATCACTGACCGCAACCCTTGCCCTATTTGCCAAGATGAAGAGCGCGACCATTCCAAAATTTGTGTTGTTGAGAAGCCTTCAGATATCATTTCTTTAGAGCGAACTGGGAAGTTTAACGGCGTTTATCATGTGCTCCACGGAACCATAAGCCCAGCACAGGGGATAGGGCCTCAAGAATTGAAGGTAAAGGAGCTTTTGTATCGCCTTCAAGACAATTCGGTAGCCGAAGTGATTTTGGCAACTAACGCTACCATAGAGGGTGAGGCCACAGCTATGTACTTGCGTCAGATGATCCATCCTATAGGTATCCACATTAGCCGCCTGGCTCGAGGGTTGCCATTTGGTTCCGACTTGGAATATGCTGATGATATGACCCTAGGTCAAGCTCTCGAAGGCAGGCAGGAATTCTAGAAGTCGCGGATGGCAGCACCTCACGTTTATCAAACAGGAGCCATAGTCCTCAAGCAGAGCAAAATTGGTGAAGCTGACAGAATTGTCACCATTTATACCCCTGGGCTTGGCAAGCTAAGGGCAATAGCTAAAGGGGCCTGCCGCCCCGGAAGCAAATTGGGTGGCAATGTGGAACCACTGACCTACAGCTCAATGATGCTTGCCAAAGGGCGTAACCTCGATATCATTACTCAAAGTCAGACAATTGAGGCTTTCCCAGCTCTAAAAAAAGATTTGTGGCATATGGCCTGCGGCCTCTACACCTTGGAGCTTGTAGATTCTTCGACCTTGGAGAACAGCGAGAATAGTCCTTTGTTTGATTTGCTGCTCAATACCTTGAGGCGGCTGTGTCAGTCGGAGAACGACAAAACCGTGGTGCGCTACTTTGAGCTTCATCTTCTGCATCATCTTGGCTATCGTCCTCAACTGCGCCGCTGTGTCAACTGCAATTCCCGCGTCAATCCAGTAACTAACTTCTTCAGCTATAGCCAAGGTGGAATCTTGTGCCCCAATTGCAGCCGGAAGGAGCCTGCGTGCCGTCCATTGTCGGTCGATGCCCTGAAAGTCCTTCGTTTATGGCAGGGCTGTGACTATCCTACTGCCAGCCGAGTGAAAACAAGCGCAGGGCTATCCTTGGAGTTAGAGCAAGCGATGCAAGGATATATGAGCTATCTTTTGCAACGGGAGCTCAAATCAATGGCTTGGCTGGAGGAGTTGGAGAAAAAGGCACTTGTTGACAATAATCATAGGACAAACTAAAATCGCCGCGACTAAAGCGGGTGCAGGATAGGGACGCACGCATACACAACTGATTTGGATTTGCTCATCATTCTCAGGCGTAGCTCTCAAGGATACTCGATCCCGATGAACAGGCATGAATTCCCAAGTAAGCTGCTTGCATATCATGAAGGCAAGGTTGGTGGGTGTGTTACTGGCTGCTCGGTATGGCAACAAGATGCTCCAGCCAACAAGAACCCTGAAAGGCTAGTCGGAAATTATGAATGAGCAAAGTCCGTATATCGAAGTGTGGCGCACAAGGCTAACTAGCAGGAGGTGTCTTTGGAGATGAAGGAAGAGGAAGAACAGTTTGAGCGTGTAAGGCCACTACGACCGGGGGATGTAATACTTCGGAGGAAGAGACCTCGGAGAAAGCTTCGTGTATTGCCCAATATCCCGGCGATGGTTGTATTCTTGAAGGACGTCTCCGCCCGAACCCCCTTGGTGCCGCTGTTGCTCAGCCTCGTTGGACTTTGGCTGCTTTTTTCCCTGGCCCTTTATCTTGCTGAAGGCGGGGTGAGTGAACAGATAACGTCCTATGGTCATGCTTTGTGGTGGAGCTTTGGAGCTATGCACACGATGGGTGTTAACAATCCGGGCCCCGTTACCCCGGTCGGAATGGTAATCGGTGGCATCTGGGGAATCATTGGCACTGTTATCTTTTTTGGTGTGATAATCGCCATCTTCTATGCCTATTTTATGCGTCCTAGGCAGCGTCCCTCTCGGGAGCTTATCACTGCCATACAATATAATTTGGGGGAGCTGGAAGACTTATCTGCTGGTGAACTGGAGACGCTTAGGGATGCCACGACAAGGGTCATAGATGCCCAAATAAGTAAGCTCAAAGAAAAATCCTCAGGCTAATGAGGGGGCTGACCGCTCTTGGCGGAGACAAATGTGGTTTAGCAGGCTCTTAGTTCCAATGCAGGAGAATTAGGGGTGAATTGGAGACAGTTGCCCTTGAGGTCAAGCCCTCTATTGACTAACACTGAGGGAGCAGGTAATATGCCGCAGTTGATGAAGGCAAAGAGAATTCTAGTGCCCGTAGGTGGAAATAGCTTCGACGAGGAAGTCATAAGATTGGCCTGCAATTTGGCTAAGAAACCTAAGGCCCAAGTTTATGTTGTCTACATCATTGAGGTGGAAAGGAGCCTTCCTCTAGATGCCGAAGTTGATTCGGAGACTAAGAAGGCAGAGGCGGTGCTCGCCAGCGCTGAAGACATGGCTGCTGAAGAACATTGCGACATAGAGACAGACCTGCTCCAGGCTCGAGAGGCCGGCCCAGGGATTGTTGACGAAGCTATCGAAAGAGGGGTAGATCTAATCATAATGGGGATTGGGTACAAGCGACATCTTGGTGCATTTGACTTGGGAAAGACTGTTCCTTACGTTTTGAAGGAAGCTCCTTGTCATGTTTTGCTGTATCGGGGGCACGCTTTCCCGAAATAGGCAATGAATGTGATTATTATGGGCTGCGGGCGTGTGGGAGCTGAGTTAGCTCATTTACTTGATGCTGGAGGGCATAAGGTGACCATTCTTGACGCAGATACCAGGAACCTTGAGAGGTTACCGTCTGATTTTGGTGGCATTGCTCTAACAGGGGATGCCGCTGATGAGGATGTATTGAAAAAAGCGGGCATTGCAGAAGCCTATGCCTTCGTAGCAGTAACTCGGGATGATGACCGAAACGCCATGGCAGCTCAAATTGCCAAGCAGATATTCAATGTCCCCAAGGTAGTCTGTCGTATTTACGACCCGCTAAGAGAGGAGTTCTATAAAAGTCTGGGGCTCGAGGCTATCAGCCCTACATCACTCTTTGCGCGACTAATAAAGGAAAGGCTAGGAGCCTAACAGGAGACGTGTACATAATAGTTGTTGGTGGTGATGAGGTCGGGTCTCGTTTGGGCAAGGAATTGCTTGCTAATGGCCACGAGGTGTTGGTGATTGAAAGAAATGCTGAAAGGTGTGATCACTTAACGGATGAATTAGGTAGTATATCCTTGTGTGGCGATGGTTGCGAAATGGCTGTCTTAACTAAGGCAGGAATAGCACGGGCAGGCATGTTTATTGCTGTTACTCATGAGGATGATGATAACCTGGCAGCTTGTCAGATAGCCAAGCAAAAGTTCAATGTGCCTCGGGTTATCGCGAAGATTAATAGCCCCAAGAATGAGCACATCTTTGCCAAATTAGGCATAGAGCATACGGTGGACGTGGTGGGGCTTGTGCTGGAGCATATTAAGGAGCAGGCTGGGATTTCCCCGTTGATCCATCTTTTGAGTCTCAAGGATGAAGGGGTGGAAATCGTTTTGTTGAGGGTGACTAAAGATTTGCCAATAGTGGGCAAGCCCATAAAGGAATTACCTCTGGATTATGCTGCATCTTCTCTGTTATTACGTCAAGCGCAGATGCCTTTGGTGTGTACTCCAGACATTGTCTTGGAAACCGGTGACCAGTTCGTTTTTCTGATTCCCAGCAAAGACGTTGAATTACTTCGAGCTTCGCTTATTGGTGCTAGCCCGGGCGGTAAACAGTAATGGTGCAGGTCGCTTTCCAGGGCGAAAGAGGTGCTTTCAGCGCGAATGCCTCGATGAAGCTTTTTGGCAAGGATATTGACCTTTTGCCTTGCGTCCGCCTTCGAGATGTTTTCGAAGCTGTGTCAGAGAACAAAGTCGCCTTTGGCGTAGCCCCTGTGGAGAATTCTCAAGCCGGCAGCATCAATGAGACCTATGATTTGCTGCTAGTATATTCCCTTAATATATTTGCTGAGGTTATTCTCAAGATAAGCCACTCCTTAATGGCTCTGCCTGGTGAAGATTTGACGGGGATAAGAACCATTTACTCGCACCCCCAAGCCCTTGCTCAATGTGAGGAGTTCTTGAGCCAACTGGGAGCGGAAATTGTGCCCACCTACGATACTGCCGGCAGCGCAAAAATGATAGCAGAGAGGCAACTAAAAGGCTGTGCTGCTGTAGCCAGCAAGGAAGCAGCCAATATATACGCTTTGGAGATTTTGGCGCCGGAAATTGAGACCAATGTGAATAACTACACTAGGTTCTTTGCGATTTCCAGGCAAAAAGCTGAGCCAGCCGAGAAAAATAAGACCTCTCTTGTCTTTGCCGCTAAACATGTACCCGGTGCTCTGTACAGGGTTTTGGGCATCTTCGCCACTAGAAATATAAACTTAACAAAATTAGAGTCTAGGCCAGCCAGAGACAGGCCCTGGGAATATGTATTCTATACTGATTTTGAAGGACACCTGGATAGTGAAATCTACCAGGAGGCGATGACAGAACTACAAGAGCAGGCCACTTTTGTCAAAATACTTGGTTCTTATCCTAAGGCGGAGTAGAAATCTACTCAATGGCACTCTTGAGCTTTTTGTACGTAGCAGCCAATGCTTCTGGTATCACTTTAGTATTGGACAGCACAGGCATAAAATTGGCATCACCTTGCCATCGGGGCACGATGTGAGTGTGAAGGTGCTCTTCTATTCCAGCTCCCGCAACTCTACCTAAATTTAGGCCCACGTTGAAGCCAGCGGGCTTTAATGCTTTTGTCAGAAGTTCGACGCTTTTTCTCACAATGTCAAAGTGTTCCCTTGCCTCGTCGTCCGTCAAATCCTGCAAATTTGCGGTATGTCGGTAAGGAGCTATCATTAGATGTCCCGGGTTGTAGGGGAAAGCGTTCAGGATTATGAAATTGCTTTGGCCACGGTAAAGGATTAGGTTCGCCTCATCCTCATTCTCTCTAGGTTTTTGACATAGAATGCATCCCTCTTCACTTGCTCTCTCTATGTATCCTATTCGCCATGGTGCCCAAAGTTGCTGCATCTGCCTCGTTTGATGATACCTCGTCTTTAAGTCAATTACAATGGCATGCTAGTCAAACGAGATTGTTGAGCCTCCTGCTGTTCTAATCACATTTATGCGTACAGGGAAGGCGTCTCTTAGCTCTTCAAGGTGGGTTATCACAATTATCTTGTCGAAATCATCCTGAATGGAATTTATAGTCTCCACGAGTCTCTCCCTCCCTGAGCTATCTTGAGTGCCAAAGCCTTCGTCGATAATCAATGTTGACAGAGAGGCTCCGGCTCTCATTACCAATAATTTGGATAGAGCGATGCGCAGTGCCATATCAATGCGAAAGGCTTCGCCGCCACTATACATTTCGTAGCTACGAGTGCCCAATTCGTCAGCAATCTTAATGTCGAGCGTCTCAATAGTCTCCCCTTTCTTGGTTTCACGCTGAGTTTCTAATCTTAGCGTTAAGCGATTATCGGTCATTTTCCCAAGGAGCTTATTGGCTTCTGCCTCAATTTCAGGAAGAGACCTCTCAATGAGCAAGGCCTGGATGCCTTTTTTGCCAAAAGCTTCCGTTAGCTCCTTATAGATTTGCTCCTCCCCAAGAGCTTGATGCCACAGCCTTTCATAGTTCCTTTTACTATTCTCTAATTCGCCGTATTGACGTAACTTCATTCGCAACTGGGTTAACTGATCGTACGAGCTACGCCAGCTATTAGCCAAAGTCTGGCGGCTCTGTTCTGCCTCAACGAGCTTGCCAGCGATGTCAGGCAAAGTGTCTAGCTCAGCTTCCAGCTTGCGTATCTGCTCCACATACTCGTTCGCATCAGAAGAGAGGTTAGAAATAGCTTGCTCAGCATCAGCCAACGCCACTTTTTCTCTATCTCCAAGACGATTTGCTTCGTCCAATTCACGCTTGTGTTGCTCATACCTCTGAAGCTTGTGCAATTGCTCTCGCACCCAATGATGCTTCTCCCTATCGTAGCCTAATTCCTGTTGCTCCCTTTTCAGCTTTGCAAGATTTTGCCGCTGGCCGGGGGCATAATCTTCATTAGCCAGGGACTTGGCTAGCACCTTTAGCTCAGCTCGTTTTTCGCCTATTTCCTTCTCAGCCTGGTCAATTTCATTGATTTTGTTCCTGACAGTGCTTGCTTGGCTTTGCCTGTCTATTCGCTCCTTATTTACGGTATCCTCCTCTCGGACAAGGTCGCCTTTTGCAGCTTGATATTCCAGTCTTTTTTGCTCAAGTTCTTTCCGCCCGGCATGCAAAGCGTCAGTCTTGGTTTCTTTATCGGACCTGAGCTTTCCTTGTAATCGCTCTCGTCCCTCTATTCCCAACTCCGATTGGCATAAGGGACAGTGGGCACCGCTTTGAGCTAACAGAGCGATTTTCTCTTCCAACGTCCTGACTTCTTCCACAAATTGGGAACAAAGGGATTCTAGATGATGGATTTGGGATAGAAGTTCCTGATTTTGCTCTCTTTTGGCGCCTATTTGCTTCTGTGACTTATCTATCTCAGCCAAGCTACGGCATATTTCATTCAACTCCTCCCCCAAGGCAGGCAATTTGGCAAGTTGGGCTTCGTGCTCTGATATCTGGCTTTGAATTATCTTTTTTTGGGTCTCCAGCTCTCTTTTCGCCGTTTCGATAATCTTCTCTAGCTCGTTGATGTGCTGTTGTAAATCAAGCAGCCGAGATAGCCGCTTGTTAAGCCCATCACCAAGCTCTCTCATTTCCAGCAACTGAGCATATCCTTCCTCTATTGCCGGCTCTTGCGCTATCAATTGTTCATACCGCTCTAGCTTGCTACGATATTCCGTGCTTTTCTGCTCCCAATAGGCTGACTGTTTCCTTGCTTTGTCAAGCCGAGTCTTCAACTCCGTCAAGTGCTGCTGTTTGCTTTCCAGGGATTCTTTCTCTCGACGTAACAGGTTGACTCTGGCTTCTTGGGTCTCCCGCTTGTTTTCTATAATGCTCACCTCTTGCTCCACTCTGCTTAGCTCGACCTGGCATTGCTCTCTAAGACTTAGCTGCTCAGAAATATCGGCAATGCTATTGTCCAGCCTCTTTGCCTCCATTTCCTTTTCCTTGCCCCAGTTCCTAGCCTGCTCCTGAAGCTGGTCATAGACATAGAATCCAAGAATTTCGGTTAGCACTTGTTTGCGTTTGCTTGGCTGTTTGATGCTAAACTCGTTAGAATGCCCCTGCAGGAAAAGGGCGCTATTGATGAATGTCTGGTAATCCAGCCTCAGGACATTTTCTATCTCCCTTTGAGTTTCCGCCATAGAATTGCCAGTCTTGGATTCAAAGGCCCCATCTGTAGCTATCTGGAGTTCCAAAATCGTTTGGCCTGGGCGGAATGAGCTAGATCTCATATGCTTGCGGATGACTCGATATACTTGCTTGCCAACACGAAATTCAAGCTCCACCTCCATATCACTCTTCCCCATGTGAACCAGCTCGTCAGCATGCCTGGCTCTTGACTTTCCCCATAATGCCCAAGTTAGAGCATCAATAAGCGCCGATTTGCCATTGCCGTTATCACCGCAAAGACAGGCAATATGGAAGCCTTCGAAACGTACCGGGGGTACATTATCCTGGTAGCACATGAAATTTCGTAAGGAAAGCTTGATGGGAATCATGTTGCGGCTATTTTAGCATAGTGGTAAATTTGGCTGCCTTATAGCAGCGGCAGACTGTGATATAATGGCCAAAAAGGTCACTGGGTATCACTTGTGGTCGCGGTGAGTTCAAGTGGTCTTGTCAGTGCTACTGTGAGGGCGCGTAGATATTTTCATTTTCGGGCCGAAGCTAGCTCAACAGGAGAATAAGTAGCCATGTTGGAAGTTCTGGCTGACAAACTAAGCAAGATATTTCACGGACTTAGCAATAAAGGGAAGCTTAGCGAGAGGGATATAGATGAAGCTCTACGGCAGATTCGTCTGGCACTGCTTGAGGCGGATGTAAACTTTAAGGTAGTGAAAGAGCTTCTAGCAAAAGTCAGCGAGCGTGCTGCCGGGGCCGAGGTATCGCAAAGCCTAACACCGGCCCAGCAGATCATCAAAATTGTGCATGAGGAGTTGACCACCATCTTGGGCCGGGAATCCAGTGGGTTAGCCTCAGGCATTTCTCCGCCCGCAGTAGCTTTGCTTGTGGGCTTGCAGGGCTCAGGGAAAACCACTACCGCGGTAAAGTTGGCGCTGTATCTTAAGCAGCTTGGACAGCGCCCATTGGTGGTGGCTGCTGATACTCGCCGACCGGCTGCCATTGAACAGCTCAAAATACTCAGTAAGCAGCATGATATACCTGTCTACAGTGAAGATGTCAAAGCTGCACCCCTGACTATCTGTGCTCACGCCTTCAAAGAGGCTAAGGAAATGGCATCAACTTGGGTCATCGTTGACACTCAGGGGAGATTGCACATCGACGAAGCCATGATGGTG
>CAYVSN010000034.1:0-8966 GCA_964453875.1 uncultured Dehalococcoidales bacterium | reverse complement strand
ATGACGTTGTCCAGGATATCGAGGCCTATCACCCCCGGGCTCCGGCCTGCGCCTGACATGGCTTGCATCGAAGTCATAATGGCAGCATTCAGACCGAAGGCTTCATAGATTGGTTTTAGTGATATTGCCAGGCCAGCGGTGGTACAGTTGGGAATGGGTGTAATGAAACCCTTCCATCCCCGTGATTTTCTCTGAACCTGGAGCAGCTTGGCGTGGTCGGAGTTGACGCCCGGGATAAGAATGGGCACGTCGTCATCGTAGCGGAAGGCTGAAGCGGTGCTTATGACCGCTTTGTCAACGGCAAATTTAGGCTCAAGAATCTTCGCCTGGTCAGACTCTATGGCGGAGAAGACAATGTCTATGGCAGAGATATCCATTTCGATGGCATTCTGCACTGGCATAGCCATAACCTCTTCTACCGGAGGTTCATCACAAAACCAGCGCAGTGCTCCCGATTGGGGATCGGTTATCGCTTCCTTATAGCTGCGCCCTGCCGACCTCTCCGAGGCAGCCAGTGCTCCGATTTCAATCCAGGGGTGGTTTTTCAGGGCAACAATGAATTGCTGCCCCACAATGCCTGTGGCTCCTACGATTGCGGCTTTTACCATAGTCTCCCTCCACTCTGTTCTTAATCTAGGGACAATTAAGCACTGCGAATTTTAGCATCTTATAGCAGATTAGAATAACACAGCGACGGTGCCCAGTAGTCATCCTTTAGCCTGGTTCATCAAGCAACGGAACCTAGTGTTGACTATTCCCAATCCACATCGCAGAGAGACAGTGCAAGCGCTGCCATCGTTGTTGAATGCCCTCTATGCCCGAACCTGGATTCCACGACAGTTACACACCCATCCACCTCAATTGCTAACTCAACTCTCGAAACGTTGGTGTTTCCCGTTGGCGAGCCCTTTGGGGAACGCCAGTCTCCTTGCCTTGTCCAGATCAGCCTTGGTGTTTACATTAAAAAAACTCAAGTGTTCTGGGTCAAACTGATCAATATCCTCTTGTTCCACATACCTTACCCTGACCGTCTTGAAAAGCTCCCTAATCCTCAATTCATCGCGCTCCAGTAACCTCTGGATGGGGACGAGACAATTCTTGGAATATATGGCACAAAGTGGCTCTACCAGTTCTTTTATCCTGGGAACGACAACATCGGAGGCCGGGGAGAACTGAGCCATATAGTCAAGCAAAGCGACGCTTAGAAACGGCATGTCGCAGGCAACAACGATAGCTCGCGAGCACGATGATGTGACTAAGCCTGAGTATATACCCCCAAGCGGACCTTTCCCAGGATAAATGTCAACCACCCTTTTTGTCATCGGGGATGGTGAATAGGCGAAATTCCCACTCTCAGCAGTTACTATAACGATTTCCTTGCTGAGCAGCGTAAGGCGATCGATTACCCACTGTATAAGACTCTTCCCGCCAACGGGTTCAAAGGCTTTGCTACAGCCAAACCTTGAACTTCTGCCACCAGCGAGAATAATGGAAGTCATATGCTGCCGTTGGTGAGATTGCTTAATCGCCTCTCAGCATGATATACTTAAGCAATTCACTATATCCAATGAGGCAGTGGTTGGCAAGACAACCAAGGTTCGTTGCCTGGTTTGAGGAGCTCAGCAAAGAAGATGTTGCGCTAGCCGGTGGGAAGGGAGCGAACCTGGCGGAGATGGCGCGCGCCAATGTTGCTGTGCCCCCGGGCTTTATTGTTACCTCTGATGCTTATTTTCACTTCTTAGAGAAAACAGGGCTTGGCGGGAAAATACGTCAGCTGCTGGAAGCTCTAGACGTGGATAACACCCAGCAGCTTAGAGAAGTCAGCGACAAGATCAAGGAAGAAATCTCCAGTTCCCCAATCCCCCGAGAAATTGCCCATGAGATCAAAAAGGCCTACAGAAAGTTAGGCGGAGGATTGGTTGCGGCACGCTCTTCAGCCACCGCTGAAGACCTGCCCGAAGCTTCTTTTGCCGGACAGCAGAGAACTTTCCTGAATGTTCAGGGTGAAGCAGAGGTGCTAACCGCGGTAAAAGGTTGCTGGGCTTCGCTGTTCGAGGCCAGGGCGATATTCTATCGGCAACAACGAGGATTCGATCACCTCACGGTAGGACTAGCCGTTCCAGTCCAGCAGATGGTTCAGTCCGAGGTCTCCGGCGTTATGTTCACTGTGGAGCCTTTAAGCAACGACACAGGAAGAATCCTTATCGAAGCAGCCTATGGACTGGGCGAAGCCGTTGTTTCTGGAGAACTAATCCCTGATCGGTACACGGTGGATAAAGCAAAGCTTTCTGTCATGGAAAAGCAAATAGCCAAGCAAGAGTGGCAGATAGTGAAGAACTACCAGGCGACGGGAATAGAGAATAGTAACGTTAAGGTCCCTACAGCTAGCTCAGAGCAAGACAAGCAGAAGCTAGCAGACAAAGAAATCGTTGCTTTGGCCAAATTAGGCAAGCTTCTCGAGGATTTGTACCAATTTCCTCAAGATGTGGAATGGGCAAAACAAGATAAAAAGCTATTCATTGTTCAAACTCGCGCCGTGACAACCCTGGGGATGAAAGAACAAAAGCTCGCTGAAATCAGGGCTGAACCTATTCTTATTGGGGAAGCTGCTAGTCTGGGGATAGCTTCAGGAACGGCGAGGATTATTCCCGAACCTTCACAAATACATAAAGTGCACAAAGGGGATGTCTTGGTAGCCGAGATGACATCTCCAGATTTCATCCCTGCTATGAAGCGAGCAGTCGCTATTGTCACTGATAAGGGTGGCAGGACTTCCCACGCTGCCATCGTCAGCCGCGAGTTGGGTATCCCCTGCGTAGTCGGCACGGAAAAGGCTACCGAGATTCTCAGAGATGATACGGTGATAACAGTAGACGGGTCTCGTGGCCGGGTTTATCAGGGCAAGGTAGTAGAAAGAAGGGTATCGGTAACCAGGGCCAATATGAGGGGGAAACTCAAAACCAAAACTAAGGTCTATGTGAACCTGGCCCAGCCAGGTTTGGCAGGTAGAGTAGCTGCGAGGGATGTTGACGGAGTCGGCTTACTCAGGGCCGAATTCATTATTGCCCAAATTGGGGAGCACCCACGGTTTATGCTCCGGGAAAAGCGGGAAGGCAAGTTTATGGATGCACTAGCTCACGGTATAAGCAGCTTTGCCAAAGCTTTCTATCCCCGTCCTGTGGTCTACAGAACCAGTGATTTCAAGACCAACGAATATAGAAACCTGAAGGGTGGAGAGGAATATGAAGGAATTGAGGAGAATCCCATGATTGGCTACCGGGGTTGTTCTCGCTATATTCAAGACCTGGATATTTTCAAGCTAGAAATCGAGGCCATAAAGAAAGTTCGAGAAAGGTACGATAATTTGTGGGTAATGATTCCCTTTGTGAGGTTACCCGATGAAATGGCACAGATTAAGAAAGTATTCGAGGTTGAGGGACTGCTTGGCTCCCCCAATTTCAAGTTGTGGATGATGGTCGAAGTACCTTCTAACGTTTTCCTTATTGATGAATTCGTGGCTACAGGGATAGATGGCATATCAATTGGCTCCAATGATCTAACCCAGCTCATTCTAGGTATAGATAGAGATAACTCTAGGCTGGCACACATGTTTGATGAGAGAAATCAAGCAGTAATGCAAGCCATGGAAAAGGTTATTACAACTTGCACAAACAAAGGTGTTACCTCTTCTATTTGTGGACAGGCTCCTTCCTTCTATCCTGAACTTACTGAGAGATTAGTGAAGTGGGGAATTACTTCAGTATCAGTAAGCCCCGATATGATAGACAAAACGAGAGAGATAATTGCTGCTATAGAAGCAAGATTAAGTGACTCCTCTACCTAAATCTTCTTGGTTGAAAACAAAGACCTCAATGATTTTTGAACTTGGCATTCGTGAGCAAACAGAGAAACGAGAAGAGACTCTTTCTCCCTATGCGGTTAGGAGCAAATTCAGCCGCGGCAGGTCAAGATGGGAAGAGCCATGCCCAATAAGAACTTGCTTTCAACGTGACCGCGACCGCATCATTCATTCTAAGGCTTTCCGCCGCCTCAAGCATAAGACGCAGGTTCTTATCGCCCCCTTAGGTGACCACTACGTGACCAGGCTCACCCATACCCTGGAGGTGTCTCAAATCGCAAGAACCATATCTCGGGCCTTGAACCTTAACGAGGATCTTACTGAAGCTATCGCTCTGGGTCATGACCTAGGACACACCCCCTTCGGCCATATAGGCGAGGAAGTCTTGAATGAGCTCTGTCCAGGCGGTTTCAGACACAACGAACAGAGCTTAAGAGTAGTTGATTCACTGGAGAGGAATGGGCGGGGGCTCAACCTCACTTGGGAAGTGCGTGATGGCATACTTAAGCATTCCAAAGGACAGGCAAGAACGCTAGGAGCAGGGTGGGAAGATGTCAGCACCCTGGAAGGTGAAGTGTGTAAGATAGCAGATGTGGTAGCCTACGTTAACCACGACGTTGATGATGCTATAAGATCGGGCTTGCTCAAGGAAAGCGATTTGCCCGAGCCGGCAACAAGGATTTTGGGCTACAGGCACTCACAAAGAGTCAACACGCTTGTTTGTGATATCGTAAACTATTCTTGGCCCGTTAGCGGGCACGCCAACTTGGCAAAACCATCGATCGGAATGAGTCCGGAGGTCCTCGAGGCAATAGATAGCCTTCGCCAGTTTCTATTCGATAAGGTGTATTATGCCACTCTGGCCACAAAGGATGCAGAAACAGCGAGGAAAGTTCTGCGCTTCTTGTTTTCTCATTTCTTGGCCCGCGAGGACGAGCTGCCTCAAGAGTTTTCCTATTCAGATGGCAGCAAAGAGCGCAGAATCGTCGATTACATTGCTGGAATGACCGATCAATATGCCCTACAATTAGCCGAAGGGATATCTAAATGACCGTCATAAATGAGATAAAGCAGAAAATGGACATTGTGGAGGTCGTCTCTGATTATGTTCCTTTGCAGAAAGCAGGGCGCAATTTCAAGGGGTTATGCCCATTCCATAGTGAAAAACACCCTTCGTTTTTTGTGTTTCCAGAGCAACAGACCTGGCATTGCTTCGGTGCTTGTGGTACGGGCGGCGACGTTTTCTCTTTTGTCATGAAGAAAGATGGAATCGACTTCAGTCAGGCTTTAAGCCTCTTGGCTCAAAGGGCAGGCATAACCTTGAGTTCACCAAGGATGCCAAGCAAACCTGAAGATGGGGAAAAGGAGGAATTGTTTCAAATCAATGAGGCAGCAGCCGCATACTATCACCACTTACTTCTGAACACTACGGCAGGCGAAGCAGCCAGAAGCTACCTCGGCAAGCGGAAAGTTGCGCTTGAGACCATTGAGCGGGCCCGTTTGGGCTTTAGTCCCGATACCTGGGAAACCATCAAGAAATACCTCATGGGAAAGGGATACGAGGAAAGCAAACTGATTGAGGCTGGCTTAGTAATCGAAAAGGAAGGGAGTAGTTATGATCGCTTTCGCAACCGCTTGCTTTTCCCGATATATGATATTCAGGGTCGAGTCATTGGCTTTGGAGCTAGAGCATTAGATGAATCGTTACCTAAATATATCAACTCCCCCCAGACATCGGTTTTTGACAAAGGTGCAAGCCTCTACGGAATTGATAAAGCTAAAGATGCTATTAGAAGGGAAAATTTGATAATAATCGTGGAAGGCTACATCGATGTCCTCATGGCTCATCAGCATGGCTGGCAGAATGTAGTTGCCTCGATGGGGACTTCGATGACTGAAAAGCAAGCAGCCATTGCCAAGAAGTTGACCAAAAACATAGCTTTAGCTCTCGACGCCGATGCTGCTGGCCAGGAAGCTACTTTGCGGGATGCAGAGATATTGATCTCTTCTTTAGACAAAAAGACGACACCAATACCACTATGGTCTGGACTGGTGAGATATGAAAATGTTCTTGATGCTGAAATAAAGGTCATTCCTTTGCCTAAGGACAAAGACCCCGATGAAGTGATATGTGAGGATCCCGGCGCTTGGCAGAATTTGGTGAAGCAAGCCACTCCGTTGCTAGACTTTGCCTTCGAGGCTGCAACAAATAAGATCGATATTAGTAAGGCCAAGGATAAGTCATTAGCTATGGAGAGGCTTTTACCCTTGATTCATGAAATAAAAGAGCCTGTAAGACAAGCCCATTATGTACAAAAATTAGCGCGCCTGATAAAGGTTGATGAATCCCTTATAGTGGTCGCCTTGAGGAAGGCAAAGGGAACTAGAAAAGGAGCTGAGGCATCCCTCTCCTCCTTTTCTTCTCAGCTTTTGTCCGATCCTGTCGAAGAATACTGCCTAGCTTTGCTAGTCCAGTATCCCGAACTTCGCCAGATAGCCGAGGAGCTTTCAGTCGACCATTTTGAATCCAGTGATAATCGGGAACTATTCATTAGATGGCAGCAGTCTCCAGACATTGACACCCTCAAGGATGAACTTGATTTTAGTCTGTTAGAGCATTTAAACTATCTATTAACTAAGACTTTTCCGGCACCTATTCGGGAGGATGGTAAGACGCGGCGCTCCGCTCTCATTCAATGTAGTCTTCGATTGCAAGAAAGACTACTGAGAAAACTGGAAGTTAGAAGAGAGCAACTTCTAGTCCTTGAAAATGAGGCAGGGGGCGTAAGCGCGCAATTGGCCAAATTAGAGGAACAAGGGATAGAGGCTAGCAAAGAACTCAAGGAGATCTTCATGAAACAAGCAGAGCAGTGGCGAAAGAAGGAGGAGTAAATAGTGGATTCAATCATAGAACGAAATTCGGGACTAAATAGCGATGGGGAGTCAATGGCGAGAGAAGCCCGCATCAATGGGTTTGAAACTGAAGACGTTCCTGGGCTGATTGAAGAGGAGTCGCCAGAGGATGTTGGTGAAATTAGTCTCGAAGAAGCTAAGTTACGGATGGAACCGGTGGAGCATGAGATATTTGATGACCTAACGCGTGCATATCTCCACAAGATCGGCAGGGTGCCTCTTCTTAATGCTGCTCAGGAGAAAGAACTATCCAGCAAGATAGAGCAAGGCAAATACTTAGAAAGAATTGAAGATAAATACTTCAAGAGGTATAGAGCATTTCCACCAGCAGTTCACACCGTAACTTACTTGATTTCCCAACTGTTGAAAGCCTATCCTGTGGTTGAGATTATCAAGGAACAACGCAATATCGATCCTTCCTCTAGCCTGGTAGAGACAATCACAGATCCCAAATTTCGTGCTGCTATTGATAGTGAGCTTGATCCAGCGTTAGCGAGGGCTGTTGCTCAAGGGGTGGACAAGGAAGGAATTGAAGCCGAGCAAGCCATGGTAAATCTCTCTGTAAGCAGTCGTCTGTTGCCACCCGAATCGCTGGCTCTTATTGGAAACGAAGCTTCGTTTCGGGAAACAAAAGCTCTTTTGGCTAACAATGAGTTAGTGTCCCGTCTTGAGCCTTATGAGAGGCAATTCAAAGCCCAGTTTGAAAAGGTGAAAGCTGAGGCAAGGGAAGCAGAACGACACCTCATAGAAGCAAATCTGCGTCTAGTAGTGAGCGTAGCCAAGAAATACATTGGACACAGCATGGCCCTTCCTGACCTCATCCAAGAGGGAAACATCGGCCTAACGCGCGCTGTGGAGAAGTTCCAGTATAGGAAGGGTTACAAGTTCAGTACCTACGCCACTTGGTGGATCAGGCAAGGAATTACTCGAGCTATAGCCGACCAAGCCCGCACAATCCGTATTCCGGTGCATATGGTAGAGACTATCAATAAACTGCTACGGGCAAATCAGCGATTGACCCAGCAATATGGACGCGAACCAAGCTATGGAGAGATTGGACAGCAGATGGAAATGCCACCGGGAAAAGTGGAAGAGGTTATGAGCTTGCTTCGCGAGCCTATATCGCTAGATATGCCTATTGGGGAAGAAGAGGATAGCCATCTAAGTGATTTTGTGGAAGACCATGCCACCTTGGCGCCGATAGACGCTGCTTCCCGAGAACTGCTCAAGGAGCAAATTGATAATGTGCTTAATGAGCTTACTGAGCGTGAGAGGAGAGTGCTAAGGCTTAGGTTTGGGCTTGAGGGTGGGCATGCTCACACCCTAGAAGAGGTGGGGCAGGAATTCCATGTCACCAGAGAGCGGATTCGGCAGATCGAAGCGAAAGCCCTACGCAGGTTACGTCACCCTATTCATAGTCGGAAGCTCAGGGACTACTTGGAGTAAATCTAAGAGGTCCTACCTCAAAGGAGCTCCGAATTTACCAATCAAGTTCTTGGGTAACTTGCCTTGGGCCATAGATCTAGTCAGTTTTTGCATTTGGTGAAACTGGTTAAGGAGCTGGTTCACATCTTGGGGTGTAGTGCCGCTTCCTCGAGCAATACGCTTGCGCCTGCTGCCATCAATGATAGCTGGGCTCTGCCGTTCTTGAGGAGTCATTGATAGGATGATGGCTTCCACCTTGCTTAGCCGTTTGTCTCCTTCATCGTCAGGCAAATAGGAGGCAAACTTGGAAAAGCCCGGCAGCATCTCAACCAGTTGACTCAGAGGCCCCATTTCATGAATTTGCCGTAGTTGGCTGAGAAGATCGTCAAGATCGAAACCTGTAGAGCGCAGTTTCCTTTCTAGCTGTTTGGCTTGTTGCTGATCAAAAGCCTTCTCAGACTTCTCAATAAGGCTAAGCACGTCTCCCATACCCAGGATGCGTGAAGCCAGACGGTCAGGATAGAAGGGCTCCAAGGCAGTTACTTTCTCACCCACTCCTATAAACTTCGCCGGCACCCCAGTGACAAATCTAATAGAGAGAGCAGCCCCACCTCTAGCATCCCCATCCATCTTGGTTAGGATAAGCCCGGTAAGCCCAATTCGGCTATGGAATTCTTGTGCTGCCTTTACTGCATCCTGCCCAGTCATGGCATCCACTGTAAGCAGTACCTCCGCAGGGTGTAACCCAGATTTGATATCTCCTAATTCC
>CAYVSN010000033.1:0-8975 GCA_964453875.1 uncultured Dehalococcoidales bacterium | reverse complement strand
GCCTCTAAGCCAATGGCAACGAAAACACCGGCTGGTTCTAGTCTAGATATTGTATCATCATTGCTCCGCTTCAGTCTAGGCCGCTTAACCGCTTCATTACCCTCAATTTCAATCATTTCGGTGTCCCACGTGGACATCGCCTCAGGTTCACTCATAGCTCCTTCCAGAAGCACCCTACCAGCCGTGAACTGATTGCAGCAATACGTGACCTCGACGGAAGAAGCAGGTCTTGTCAGACAAAGAACATCCGTGAGGGCAGTGTTTTCACCGCCTACCACAGATACAGCTTCGCCACTAGAGAAAGTGGCGTCGTAAGTAGCGCACCAGAACCGGCCTTTCCTATGGCCTTCGACTCCCCAGGCAGCTCCAGCTTGCAGATCTGCCACCCAGAGGCAGTAATCACCTCTTCAGCTCTAAAACAACCTTCATTTGTGCTGACTAGCTTGTTGTTCACCTGGGAAGCTGTGGCTTCCGCGGCTAGAGTCTCAAGCGCAGCAGTGATGCCAGTAGGGCCTGCGGCAATAATACGATTCCCCAATAGTCTCTACGAATTCTAGGTTGTTAGTGCTCTTTCCCAAAGGTCACACCTCCCTCCCCACCTGGCCAGAACCTTGCCATTCAGAGAGATTTGAGAGATCTCACACAAGTTGGCGCAAGCTTTGCATATGAAGGATGAGGTATGGAAATCTGCCCCGCTAATGCCAAAGCCTTCAAAAGCTGTCTCGCCACTTGCAGTATCCATTTCTTCGCGCACCAGGAGGGCAGCGCCAATGGCACCCATTACTTCATGGTAGGGAGGAATAATGATCTCAGTATTCAGTTCCTCCCGGAAGACCTTGGCAATTCCCTCATTAAAGGCAACCCCGCCCTGAAACACAACCGGTGGCAAAATTTCCTTACCCAGGGCGACGTTATTCAAATAATTGCGAACCAGGGCTTGGCATAAGCCATAAAGTATATCCTCAGTTCTGTGTCCCATTTGCTGCTTATGAATCATGTCTGATTCAGCGAAAACAGTGCACCTGCCGGCAATGCGTACAGGCGTTTTGCTTGTTAAGGCCTGCTCCCCAAATTCCTCAATATTCAGGCTTAGCCGAGAGGCTTGATGGTCAAGAAAACTACCTGTTCCGGCAGCGCATACCGTATTCATGCCAAAATCAACGACCACACCATCACGAATTATGATGATCTTGCTATCTTGTCCCCCAATTTCGATAACGGTTTGCACGCCAGGTATGTAGTGCATAGCCGCAATGGCTTGGCTAGTGATCTCGTTTTTTATCAAATCAGCGCCAACGACAACCCCTGCTAGATAACGGGCACTTCCCGTGGTAGCTACCCCGCAGGTTTCTGCACCAGGCGGCATTTGCTGCTCGATTCGCCTTAGCCCCTCTTGAATCGCGCTGATCGGCCTACCTTCTGTGCGTAAGTACGCAAATCCTATGAGCCGGTCCTCCTCATCAAGCATGGCCAATTTGGTGGTAACCGAACCGACGTCAACACCAAGATAAGTTTTCATCTTCGCCCCTTCCTTTTCCTTCTGAACTTCAATAGGTCAACAAAAGCCTCAAGCCTAGTTATCATCCCTGGCTTAGCCATTTGCTCGTCGCAAAGCACAGCTAGTACTGGAATATCTTCCTTCGTCGCTGGCATGATATTCTGCGCTACTATTTCAGGCATACAAGTAAACGGTGCTAAGTGAATCAGTCCATCACAGTGCTCGCGCGCGTGAACGACTTTCTCACCTACTGATTCCCAGCCGTCGCCGCCAACATCACGCTTAAGATAAGGCATGGCTGCCTTATGAACTTGCTTCCACTCGTCTATGCCTAATGGGTTAAGGAACAGGCTATATTTGACCCAGCGAGAAATACTCATAGTCCGCCTCACTTCCACTCCCAATTTGCCTAGTTCCACTTCTATATCCATATTAGCAAAAGGTTCGAGAACAACGTAGATTTCACCAACTATGCCCACTTTAAGCGGATCCAGGTTTGGATCTTGAGGTACTCGATTCAACCTTTCAGTATATTCCTTAGTCAGATTCTTGACTTCCTTACCCTTCCTAGCCTCATCAATAGCCTCAATGGCCTCTCGATAAATCTGGTTAGCTTTCCCCTTCTCTAATTCCAAAGCCCTCACCTTGTGAACTACCCTTTCTATTTTGTCCACCGCAAATAGCTTGCCCATGCCAAAGCGGAAGATGAAAATAATCTGAGGCCAAGGGGCATCGTTACACACTTGCTTCATGAGTTGCAGGATGCTAGCAAGCTTGTGGTGAGACACATCGATAGTGAGGAAGTGGGCATCGTAGTGCAAATCACGAAGGATTTGCTCTTGATCTTTAGCATAGTAGCCCAATCGGCAGATGCCGGTACCCCTTCCCTGAAGCAAAGTGTCCGCCCCCAGTTCACAGGCTTCTATCAAGTTACCTAAGGTAAGCTTGAAGGGCAAACAAGCTTCCTGCGGTGAATATTTGACCCCAAGATTCAGCGTTCTTTGGCTAGTGGCCGGCGGAATTATCAATTCCTTATCGGTAGCGCCCAATTTCTGACCCATGGCTCTTACCGGAATGTACACGTTCCCGAAATGAGGCATGCCTACACGCATATCCTTTTCCTCCGCTCAACCATATCGAGGAAAGCCTCTAGACGGGTAACTAACCCCCCTTCACTGGTATGCTCATCTAGACTGAGGTGTAGAAAGGGGGTTTTAAGCTCCCTTGCTCTGCGCTGCACCACGTTTATCATCATCGAATCGGGACCGCACCCGAAGACGGCCACGCTAATTATGCCATCAACTTTTGCTTCTAGATAGCATTCTCCCGCTCCAATTATGTCGGCTTCAAAGCTCCAATGTTGCTTACCCACTAGCCTTGTCATAGCACTGTAAAGCGCCTGTTCACCTACCATCTCTGGAGTCAGAATCTCACCCCCCATTGCCTGTAGCCGAAAAATGAGCCGATGGTTAATATAGTCATCATATACAACGTAGGGATGCCCGATAACACCAATTCTCAACCTCGGAAGCATGTTATCGTCGCGATCCACCTCTTCCTCGCTTCTATATGTCCCTTCGAGCGCTTGAATAGGTGTAATCCCCTCCTTGGACATTCTGTTACTGTAGGCTAAGTGGGCCTTGCATGCCTCCTCGACTGCTTTCTTAACCTTACCTTTGTCCGAGGTAAAATAGCGTCCCAAGGTATAGATAATTTGGTATAACCTGCGCCGCCGTTGATTCAAATCTATCTCTGGATCAAGGATAGGAGGACATTCCGGTATTAATGCTTTGGTCATGTCGGGCAAGCCCAGGAATTTGGAGCAATGATAGGCTTTTCTTCCCAGACTGCGGATTGCCGGGATAAACACGCAATCACACTTTTCTATCAAGAACTTAACGTGACCAAAGAAGACCTTTACTGGCAGGCAAGTTTCGGCAACTGCCCTGGAGCTACCGGAACTCAATATGGCCTTATTAGTCGGCGGGGATAGCACCGTTTCTGCGCCCAAGCCCTCAAAAAAGGCCTTGCACATGGGATAATATTGATAATAGTACAATGCCCGGGGGATGCCTACCTTAATCATGAGAGCTGCAGAATTCTTGTTTGATCTTGTCTAGCGTTTCGGGCTTGTCCAGAATATCAACCACGGTCGTTGCCATTGCCTTAGCCGCGTCCAATGCTCCTTCATGCCCAGCTTCAGAGGCTGCGGCCTGAGCGAACTCCGGCGTGTGTATTCCTACTTCAGGGGCAGCAATAGCTACTGAAGGATGTATGCTAGGCACTACTTGGCTGACATTTCCCATATCTGTGCTGCCGAAGCCAAAGCGAGGGTCAAAGGCTTCTACATGGCGTCCCAGCGACTGCAGATTTTCGCTAAACAACTCGGCTAAGGTGCCGTTGTTTTTCATGGGCGAGTAACTTCTCTCTCCCCAACTGTATTTTAGCTTGGCTCCGGTAGCTAGAGATGCTCCCTTGAAGCAATTCAGCACCTTTTCTCTAAGTTCATCTAGGTACGGCTTATCAAGGGCGCGCATGAGGAATTTGGCAGCGCTACGAGCAGGCACTATATTTGGTACCTGCCCACCATCGGTAATTATGCCATGAATTCGGGCCTCCCCTTTTATGTGCTGGCGCAGCGAATTCACAGAATTGAAGGCTAGAATCAGCGCTTCGAGAGCATTTATGCCCTTGTACGGTTGCGCAGCAGCGTGTGCTGGCTTACCGATGAATTCCACCTCCAAGGAAGTGCAGGCAAGCATCTGCGTGGTTACCATGTTCCGCGTGTTAGGATGCACCATCATTGCCACGTCTATTTCCTCAAAGACGCCCGCTTCCACCATGTCTATTTTCCCGCCAAAGACTTCCTCTCCAGGAGTGCCCAAAACTACAATGGTGCCTCCTAATTGATCAATAGCCAGCTTGCTAGCTACACCTGCACCCACTGCTGAAGCAGCTATTATATTATGCCCACAGCCGTGGCCTATTTGAGGTAAGGCATCATATTCAGCAAGCAAGGCAATCCTTGGACTCCCTTGACCATAAGTTGCTTGAAAGGCTGTGGGTAAGCCAGCAACAGTACTCCGCACGCGAAATCCATTCGTGCCGAGGAAATCAATAAGCCAAGAGGATGCGCTTTTCTCCTGGAAGCTAAGCTCAGGGTTATCGTGAATCTTAAGGCTTAATTGGACAAGCTCCTGACGCCGTGCATTTACCTCGTTCCTTAGCTTTGCCTTTAGTCCTTCTAGCTCCAATGCTTGAAACCTTTGCAGGCGACTATTATACTTTACTGTTACCCTAGATTTCTAGGCGCTTATGAAAGTAAGGAAAATAACAGAAAGTCATTTCACGGGCTTGCTAAACGTGGCTCAATTGCTGAAGGAGCCCGTCGGCTCTAGCCGACAATACGACATACACGAGATAATCAATGAGCGAGCCGAGAGCTGTATTGAAGGGGAGCTGACCCTGGTTCGGAGCGGTCAAGGGATCTTGGTCCGAGGCGAGTTAGCCGTTAGGGTAGGACTTGTATGCAGTCGCTGCCTAGATGTTTTCCCCGGCTCCATAAGCCTTCATATCGAGGAGGTGTTCCTCCCTACTACTGACGTATTTAACGGTTTGCCTCTTGCTTTATCTGAAGAATTCCCCAACTCCACTATCGATAGTAATCACATGCTTGACGTTGGAGAAGTCATTCGTCAGTATACTCTGCTGAATCTGCCTGTGAAACCACTATGTAGACCCGATTGTACTGGAATAAAGGAGATGGATTGATATGGCTCTGCCTAAGAAAAAGTATGCTAAAGCACGCCAGGGAAAGAGGCGCAGTCACTTCAAGCTGGCTTTGCCCGCCCTAGCTGAATGCCCCCAGTGCCATAGTCCTAAGCTAGCTCACCGTGTTTGCCCTACCTGCGGTAGCTACAACGGTAGGCAGACAATTGAGGTCAAAACTCCAAAGAGAAAAACAAGCTAGGAGATGGCTAAGGAAGCTAAAGTAGCTTTTGTCTTCCCAGGACAGGGCTCACAGAATGTGGGCATGGGGAGAGACCTATATGGCAGCTATTCCGCAGCCAAAGAAGTTTTCGATGAAGCCGACGCCGCTTTAGGCTTCCCGATCTCTCGTCTATGTTTTGGAGGTCCTGAAGAAGAACTGACAAAGACAAACAATGTGCAGGCAGCGGTCTTGGTGACTAGCTTGGCTTGCCTCAGGGCAGTCCAGCAAAGCAATGAGTATTTACCATTGCCCAGCTTTGTCGCCGGACATAGCTTAGGCGAATACACTGCTTTAGTTGCTGCCAATGCACTTAGCCTGGTTGACGCTGTGCTTCTAGTTCGGGAGAGAGGAAGATTAATGTATGAAGCTGGGCAAAAAAATCCAGGCGGCATGCTAGCCATAATTGGGCTTGACACAGAGGCTATCGAGGATATCTGCCTTCAAAGCGGGACCGATATCTCCAACATTAACTGTCCTGGGCAGACTGTAATCAGCGGCAGCATCGAAGCATTGGCTAAGGGCAGAAGCCTGGCTAAGATGAAAGGCGCCCGCGGACTAGTTCTCTTAAAGGTGAGTGGGGCATTTCACTCATATCTAATGGAGCCGATCATAAGTGAGTTTAGCGAAGTCATCTCCAGTTTCGCGTTCCACGCACCAGCAATTCCTATAATAGCTAACGTGAGCGCTCAGCCGCTTAGTGACGTCGATTCCATAAAGGAAGAGCTTGTCAGGCAGCTTCGCTCGTGTATTCAGTGGCAGCATTGCGTGGAATACATGATTGATAACGGGGTTACTGCCTTTTGCGAGATAGGGCCTGGAGTGGTGCTCAGCAATTTGATCAAGCGAATTACTCCCAGGGCGCAAATCTTCAATGTGTCGGGGGTTGATACCGTCGCCCAACTAGGGAATTTGGCAATATCAAATTGACTATGGGTTTCAGGCGAGACGCCAGAATCGTTGCCCTTCAAACGCTTTATGAGCTTGATTGCACCAAACACAGTGCGGAGGAGATCCTTCCTCGTTTAGCGAATGAGAAAGCCTTGCTTCAGGAGGCCTTTAGCTTCAGTCAGGAACTTGTGCAAGGAGTGCTGCAGAATAGACCTAGGCTTGATGACTTGATTGGCCAATTTGCGCCAGCCTTCCCTGTAGGACAAATGGCTGTTATTGATAGGAACATCCTGCGTCTCGCCATCTTCGAAATCTTATTTGATGATAACACTCCGGTTAAGGTAGCCATAAATGAAGCTATAGAGCTAGCCAAGGCTTTCGGCAGTGCTTCTTCACCACGGTTAATCAACGGCGTACTTGGTTCGATAGCGACTCAGCGTGGCGAGAGAGATAAATCTGCAAGTTGAATCAAGGAGGCAGGGTGGCAACCATTTCTGAACGGCTCAAGAAGGTCATTGTGGAGCAGTTAGGCGTTGAAGAGAGCGAGGTGACCCCAGAGGCCTCTTTTGCGGAAGATCTTAATGCTGGCCCGTTAGATTTAGTTGAGCTTATCATGGCTGTGGAGGAGGAATTCAGCACTACGGGGATGAGGCTGGAAATACGTGGCGAAGATGCTGAGAAAATAAAAACGGTTCAGCAAGCTATTGACTACCTTTACGACCACGGAATAGACGGGTTGTTCATTTGGCCCGTCGATCAGCCCCGTCTTATAGCTGGCCTACGCAAGGGTTGCAGCGCCTATTTCTTTCCCAAGTTCTCCGAATTTCATAAACCTGGTTGTCTGCAAGGGCCAGCAGAAGAGGTGCTCCTTAGTAGAAGGGGCAAACTGACAAGCTATACTATACAATACTTTCCTGTGCCATCGCCGTTTGTGAACCCCGAGCCACTTGTTCCTTTCATTCTAGGGATAGTAGCATTGCCTAAAGGCATACAAGTTGCAGGGCAGCTAACAGGCGTCAGCGTAGAGGATGCAAGAACAACATAGACGCCGCCATAGACCTGCAGAGAGAATTCGCTAGCAGAAGGGATGGAGGAGACACGAAGCTACTCCACTACTGAAGAGAATGGTGGAAATTGGCTAGATACCAAGGAAACTTGGCAAAGGTTTCTACGCCTTGTTTGGCAACAAATAGTCATTTTTAGGAGGCAAGAATGCAAACCAACAGAAGTTTTCAGGGATACAAGGAAAGTCTAATTGATGGGCGGGAAGTGTACTATCGGGGAAGGAAAGTTGAGGATGTTACTGAACATCCGATTATCAGCTTAGAAGTTGACACTATGAGCCATTTCTTTGAGAAGAAATTCCTCTATCACGATCCAGAGCTTGGTGCTGAAACTTCCAAGTTCTACAGAGCTCCCCGTAATAGTTCCGATCTGCTGGAACGCTGGCAGCTAACATACGAGCTCACAAAAGATGCTGGTGTTCTCATGCCGCATATTGGCTCTGACGCCCTATTTGCCACGATGATTGTCACCAACGACCTAGAGGAGTATAGAGAGAGGATTACTAGTTATGCACAGGATGTAGCAAAAGATAACCTATTCCTAGCCGTAGCTCAGATTGATGTTAAAGGACACCGCCAATTAAGGCCGCTACAACAAGAAGATCCAGATGTACATGTCCACATTGTTGATGAAAGGCCTGACGGAGTCACCGTACGTGGGGCCAAGATGCACACAACTTACAGTCTGGTCTCCAATGAGATTTTTGTTCTGCCGGGCAGGGGACTGCGTAAGGGTGAAGAGGATTATGCAATATCTTTTGCAGTACCAACAAATGCTAAAGGTCTGAAGCTGATTTCTAGACCAGCTACAGGAACTGAGGCAGCTCTACATGACCTAGAAGGAGCAAGAACCAGAAAGGTGACTCACGTTGAAAGCTTGACAATCTTTGACAATGTTTTTGTACCATGGGAACGTGTCTTTGTTTACAAAGATGTTGAGCGCGGCACTAGGCTTGCCCTTCTGTTTGCGCTTTGGCATCGTCTTTCGGCTGTGTCATATAGAGCTGGGCTTGCTGAGTATCTAGTTGGACTTGGGAAACTTGCTGCCGAAGCAAACGGCATTGACGAAGTTCCCCACATCCAGAAGGATATGGTCGATCTTATAGCTTTTGCAGAGATTCAAAAGCTCTGCGCCAAAATGGCTGCATATGAATGTACAAAGGATGAGGGAACGGGCATTGTTATTCCCAACGCCATTTATACAAACATCGGGAAATTGTATTCCAATGAGAATTACCTAAACGTTATGAGGTCTTTGATAGACATAGGCGGGGGGTTAATCGTTACAGCGCCAAGCGGGGATGACTATGCTAATGAAGAATTAAGGAGAGATATCAATAAATATTTGAAGGGGGCGATACCGGGCGAAGAAAGATTCAAGCTATTTTTGCTATTGCGCGAAGCGATTTCACTTCTGGGCGGAGAGGAGAGTGTGATTCATGTTCACGCCGAGGGTTCTATAAGAGCAAGTTTGATAGAGCTTTATCGAACATATGACTTTGATGAGCCCAAAAAGATTATTGGGAAGCTCCTT
>CAYVSN010000032.1:0-9020 GCA_964453875.1 uncultured Dehalococcoidales bacterium | reverse complement strand
AATTATCGGACATAGAAGGCGACCTTCACCTGCACACCGATTGGAGTGACGGGCATAATTCCATCGAGCAGATGGCTCTAGCCGCTAAAGACTTAGGTTACCAGTACATAGCAATCACTGATCATTCCGGTGGGCGGGGGATTGCTCATGGGCTTGATGTAGAGAGACTGAAGAAGCAGATTGCCGAGATCAGGGCGCTCAATGAGCGGTTGAGCAGCATCCGTGTATTTAGTGGCATCGAGGTTGATATTCGGGCCGATGGCAGCCTGGACCTGCCACATGAAATCCTATCGCATTTGGACATAGTTATCGCCGCTGTGCACTCTGCTATGAACCAAAGCGAGGGAACGATGACAAAGAGGGTATTAAGCGCCATAGAGAACCCAGACGTCGACATCGTAGCTCACCTTACTTGCCGTCTTCTGGGTGAGCGTGAGCCTATAGCCATAAATATGGAAGCTATTCTCCAGGCAGCAGCTAAGAACAACAAGATCCTGGAAATCAATGCTATGCCTGAACGGCTCGATTTGAATGATATCCACGCCTTTAGAGCCAGGGAGCTGGGGATAAGACTTGCCATTGGGACTGATGCTCATAGTATGGCCCACTTTGGCTTCATGAGGTTTGGGGTTGGTGTGGCTCGGCGAGCTTGGTGTGAGCCTCAGCATGTATTGAATACCTTGGCGCTGGAAGAACTACTGCCCCTTTTGCATAAACGTTGATGACCACCACTATGGCTCTTTTCGACCTGGATGGAACCCTCTGCTCCGGGCATCTGTGGGAAGGGTTTATTAGATATTACCTCAAGCACAAAAAGAAGAGGGCTTGGATATTAGCATTTTGGGCCGTACATTCAACTTCATGGCTATTAGTGAAGTGCAAATTGTGGAGCAGAGAGAAATACACGGCAAACTGGATGGAGGACTTGTGTGGCATCTTCAAAGGTGCCAGCACCGAGGAGGTGCTTGGGATGTTCCATTGGGTCACGGATAACTATATGGTTAGCTCGCTGCGCAGCGATGTCGTCGATATTCTAGAATGGCATAAGCAAAGCGGGCACATCGTGGCGATAGTATCTGCTACGAGTACCGCGCTTTTGGAAATCGTGGGGCAAGTATTAGGCGTATCCCATGTAATTGGCACAAAACTCGAGGTAGTTGATGGCACATACACCGGCAGAGTCGTCAAACCTGTATGCCTTGGCCAAAACAAAGCCAAGCTGCTGGAACAATTCATCAGGCAGAATGGACTGAAAATAGACCTCTCCTCAAGCTTTGCTTACGCCGATAGCATTTTCGACGTTCCTTTGTTGAAGCTGGTAGGTAACCCAGTGGCCACCTATCCCGACAAGCGTTTGCACCAGTTCGCCGAGGATAATGACTGGCGGATATTGCCTTAACGCCCGGAATAGAAGCGCAACTTCTTCTCGAACTGCACATTGCAGCAAATCTTTCATCAGCGGTGGCGATGGCTCGCTATTATGAGGCCGCTTGATTTGCCTCACACCCAAACCAAGACTCGCCTTGTTGAGTTCCAGTAGTGTTCGCCCCCCAAGATTTTCGTAGTGCGACCCTTCAGGGTCGTGCACAAGGCTAAAGCCTCGCACTACATTCTGAAACACCCTCGTCATGGGAAACTTAGACCATATCTGTTTTCACGCGAACTACGGGACACCACCAAACAATCATTGAGAGGCTCATCAGCGGCGGTGCAGAGAAACGCCTCCTTTAATGGAACAGGGGGATTCTTCAATCCCTGTTTTCGACACAATAGCGATACAAAAAGCCGCTGGGGATTGTACCTTTAGGCATTCTTAGGTGATTAACTGTTCCTAGCCGTGCTAAAATCTATCAATAGAGTGAAAGAGGAGAAGACGCAATGGAAACAAAATGGGTTTACTTTTTTGGTGGTGGCAAAGCAGATGGAAAGGCGGAGCTAAACGATACTCTAGGAGGCAAAGGTGCCGGTCTTGCTGAGATGGCAAACATGGGGATCCCAGTCCCCCCAGGATTTACCATTACATCCGAAGCTTGTAGTTACTACTTCAAGAACAAGGCCTACCCTGAGGGATTGGAGGCTCAGGTACGGGAGAACTTGGGCAAAATAGAAGAGCTCGTGGGAGCAAGGTTCGGGGATGAGGAGAATCCCTTGCTTGTTTCCGTACGCTCAGGTGCCAGGGTATCCATGCCAGGCATGATGGAAACCGTTCTTAACCTGGGCTTAAATGACAAGACTGTTCGTGGGCTGGCAAGGCGTACGAACAACGAAAGGTTCGCCTACGATAGTTGCCGAAGGTTTATCCAGACATGGGCCAACGTAGTGATGGGGATGAACGGGAAAATCTTGGAGAAAGTCTTAGAAGAGAAGAAATGGGAGAGAGCTCTCAGATGGGATACAGAACTATCAACGGAGGACCTTAAAGAAATAATAGCGAAGATGGAAAACAAGGTGAAAGAAGTCGCTGGTAGAGAATGTGTCTCCGATCCTTATGAACAACTCTGGGAAGCCATTTCCGCCGTGTTCGAATCCTGGAATAACCCCGCAGCCATGGCATATAGAGAGGCTAATGATATTCCCGATGATTGGGGGACAGCGGTGAATGTCCAAGCTATGGTCTTTGGGAATATGGGAGATCGAAGTGGTACTGGGGTTGTTTTCTCCCGAGATCCATCAACCGGGGAGAGAAAGCTTTTTGGAGAATTTATGCGTAATGCTCAAGGCGAGGATATAGTGGCGGGCGTTAGAACTCCTCAACCTATAAGCGATTTGGAAAAACTGATGCCTCAATGCTATAGAGAGCTTTGGGATATTTCCCAGAGGCTGGAAAGACATTTCAAAGATTTGCAGGATATCGAATTCACCATCCAAGATGAAAAGCTGTGGATCTTGCAGACCAGGGCGGGGAAGAGGGCAGCCCAGGCAGGCGTCAAAGTTGCCATCGATATGGTAAGGGAGAAATTGATTGGCGCAAAGGAGGCTTTCCGCTACATAAGTCCAGAGGATGTAGAGCAACTCCTGCACCCTACGCTGGACCCTACCGCGGAAAAGGAAATCATTGCCACGGGTCTTCCTGCTTCACCAGGAGTTGCTTCTGGAAAGATAATGTTTGACCCAGAGGAGCTAGCAGAACTCGCCCGGGAAGACGGTGACTACATTCTAGTCAGAAACGAGACCTCTGCCGACGATTTCCCTGGGATAAGGGCTGCTAAGGGAGTGTTAACCGCCAGGGGTGGCATAACGTCCCACGCCGCAGTGGTAACCCGAGGTATGGGAAAAAGCTCCATAGTAGGAGCAGCAGCCATAACCATTGACGAAGGGAGAGACGAATTTGTTGTAGGAAACAAAGTATTCAGAAAGGGAGACTATATCACCTTAGACGGAGCCAAAGGAGAGGTTATGTCAGGAAAACTTCCTGTCATCGCGCCGAGGCCTAGCAGCGAGCTTGAAGAGCTTCTGGTCTGGACAGATTTGGCTAAGAGCCTAAAAGTAATGGCAAATGCCGACAATCCTCAAGATGCCAAACTGGCGAGAGACTTTGGAGCTGAAGGTATAGGGCTTTGTAGAACGGAGCATATGGTCTTCCAACCCGATAGAATAGACTATTTCAGGAAAGCAATACTCGCTGAAGAGGCCACAACTAGGGAAGAGGCCCTAAAGAAACTCTGGTCAATGTGCAGACCAGATTTTGTAGAGATTTTCCAGCAGATGGAGGGTTTGCCTGTGACCGTTCGCCTTCTAGACCCTCCCCTTCACGAATTTCTACCCTTGCCTTACGCCGAGGATGAGCTTAAAGCTCTATCCAAGCGTTTAGGCATCCCCTTTGGAAAGCTTCGCGCCAAGGCAGGGGAATTGCACGAGTCCAACCCTATGCTCGGCCATCGTGGATGTCGCCTCGGCATTACCTCCCCCGAAATCTATGAATGTGGCGTCAGAGCTATAATGGAGGCTGCGTGCGAACTGAACGAAAAGGGGCTTAGGATCTTCCCCGAGATCATGCTACCTCTTGTAGCACATGCTGAGGAGTTGAAGTTTCTCAGGGATCTGGTGGTTAACGTCTGTGAAAAGATAAAACGTGAATGGGCAGCCGAGGAGCTAACCTACGAAGTAGGAGTGATGATCGAACTTCCCAGGGCTGCTCTCATTGCCGATGAGCTTGCCAAATATGCGGACTTCTTTTCCTTTGGTACTAACGATTTGACTCAAACCGCCCTTGGGATTAGCCGGGATGACGCCGGGACTTTCATGCCCACCTATCTTAAAGGGGAAATCTTCACATTCGACCCCTTTATTAGCTTGGATGAGAGTGGAGTCGGCGAACTCATAAGAATAGCGGTAGAAAGGGGGAGAAAAACCAAACCCAATCTGAAAATAGGCATTTGCGGAGAGCATGGAGGCGACCCAAGGTCTATAGAATTCTTCGATAGAGTAGGCTTAGACTACGTAAGTTGCTCGCCTTACCGTGTGCCTGTCGCCCGCCTTGCCGCGGCACAAACAGCAGTGCAGCCAAAGGTTTAGGCTGCGAGGCCTAATTCATTGCTGTCGGCTAGTGCCCATGTTAAAATCCAATCACTCTCCATGGTAACTGCCGATGAACTAAAATACTGGATAGGTTTCTCCAAGATACCCGGAATTGGCCGAGTAAGGCTCTATCAGCTTAAGGACCATTTCAGCAGTCTAAGAGACGCCTGGGAAGCTCCATCGAGCGAGCTAAAGCGGGCAGGCTTGGATTCAAGAAGCATAGATGCCCTCATCGCGCTGCATCCCAAGATTTCCCTCGATGCTGAGATGGAGAAGCTGGAACGTTACAAGACGAAAGCGCTTACCTGTGAGGACCCCTCCTATCCCACAAGATTGAAGGAGATTTACGATTATCCGCCGGTGCTTTACGTCAGGGGCAACCTATTGCCTCAAGATGAACCATGTTTGGCTGTAGTCGGCACCCGCCGCCCTAGCATCTATGGGCGTCAAGTAGCTCAAGAAATTGTGGCTGACCTGGCACGAAGCGGGATTGTCATCGTTAGCGGCCTGGCTAGAGGAATCGATTCCATAAGCCACCGCAGTACCCTGGAAGCTGGAGGCGAAACTATAGCCGTTTTTGCCTCTGGATTAGACATTGTGTATCCTGCCGAGAATGCTAAGCTAGCCCAAGCTATTATGGAACACGGAGCTCTAATAAGCGAATATCCCTTAGGCACCAAACCAAGAGCTGAGAACTTCCCATGCCGTAATAGACTTATGAGTGGGTTGAGCCTTGGGGTGCTAGTAGTAGAAGCTGGGGAAAGCAGCGGCGCGTTAATTACCGCTAACCAAGCAGTGGAGCAGAACCGAGAGGTTTTTGCTATCCCTGGCAACATTCTTTCCCCTGCCAGTAAAGGAACCAATCGCCTTATTCAAGAAGGGGCTAAGCTGGTTCGCAATTGCGCTGACATTCTGGAGGAATTAAACTTGACTATGGCAGCACAGCAATTGGAAATGAGAGAATTCTTGCCAGCTAACGACACTGAATCTCTGGTATTGAAGCAACTGAGCTCTGAGCCGAGCCATATAGACGAGATTTGCAGATGCAGCGGTTTAACCATGCCTGAGGTAAGCAGCACACTAGCTATGCTAGAACTGAAAGGCGCAGCAAGACAGGTTGGAAACATGAATTACGTGCTGGCTCACCGGGTCAAGGTAGCGTGAGCTATGGCGAAGAAACTGGTTATCGTTGAATCCCCGGCTAAGGCAAGGACGCTGGGCAAGCTTTTGGGGCGCAGCTATGTTATCAAAGCATCAGTAGGACATGTGCGTGACCTACCCAAGGCAAGTCTGGGCGTGGATATAGAGAATGATTTCGCCCCCAAATATGTTGTCCCCCAACAGAAGAGAAAGATAATAAAGGAAATTCAACAAGCAGCTAATGAGGCTAGCTCAATCTACCTCGCTACCGACCCTGATCGCGAAGGAGAAGCGATTTCCTGGCACTTGGTCGAAGCAGCTAAGCTACGGAAGGATAGGATTCCTATCCGCCGGGTGGTCTTCCACGAGTTAACTGATGAAGCTATCGAGGAAGCGTTCCATGATCCTCGCCCTGTTGATATGAATCTAGTTAACGCCCAGCAGGCCAGGCGTATCCTCGACAGGCTTGTCGGCTACAAGTTGAGCCCACTCCTGTGGCAAAAGGTGCAAAGAGGACTTTCCGCTGGAAGGGTTCAGTCAGTAGCTGTGAGAATGATCGTTGACCGTGAGCGGGAAATTGAAAACTTTGTCCCTGAGGAATACTGGACCATTGAAGTTGAGCTATGCTTGCCTGAAGAACAGGAAACAAGCTTTAAAGCTAAGCTTACAGCTTTCTCTGATGGCACTAATTTGTATATTGGCAATGAGCAAGAAGCAAGCAAGCTCGTCGCTGCTCTGGAGGAAGCTAGCTATGTAGTCAAAGAAATACACACTAAGCAAATAGCTCGCCAACCAGCTCCACCTTTTATCACCAGTACTTTGCAACAAGAAGCCTGGAGGAAGTTGCACTTTACTGCTAAGCGCACTATGGTCGTTGCTCAACAGCTCTACGAAGGACTGCCCCTGGGCAAGGAAGGCTCAGTGGGGCTCATCACATATATGCGCAGCGATTCTACCCATATCGCTACTTCTGCCCTAACTGACACCAGAGAGTTCATCAAGCAAAAATATGGCAGCCATTTCCTTCCCCCCAATCCACGGCTTTTCGCTAAGAAAGCAAAATGGGCGCAAGAAGCTCATGAGGCGATTCGCCCTACCAAGATTCATCGCGAACCAGAGCAGGTTAAGCCATTTCTCAATTCAGACCAGCTCAAGCTTTATGAGCTTATCTGGAAACGCATGGTCGCAAGTCAAATGTCATCAGCCTTGTATGACACTACCTCTGCGGAGATACAAGCAGACTCCCCGACCTCTGAAGAAAGCTTTTTGCTTAAGGCAACTGACTCGACTATGAAATTCCCCGGTTTTACGACTGTTTACAGCGAAGGCAAGGATGAAGATGACAAAGGGGAAAGCTTTGTTCGTTTGCCCAAACTGGAAGCGGGTGATCGATTAAGCTATCTGGGAAGTTTCCCCGAGCAGCAGTTCACTCAGCCACCATCTCGTTATACTGAAGCAACATTGATAAGGGCGCTAGAGCAGAAGGGGATTGGGCGCCCCAGCACCTATGCCCCCATCCTATCTACAATCCAAGAAAGGAATTATGTATATAAAACAGATGGCAAGTTTCATCCTGAGGAACTGGGGGTGATTGTCAACGGCATCTTGAATGAACATTTCCCTAAGATAGTTAACCTGGGTTTTACAGCAGAGATGGAACAGAGGCTGGATGAAATAGCTCGGGGGAAGCAGAAATGGATACCTGTCCTGCGAGCTTTCTACACCCCCTTCGAAGTCATGCTGCAAAGAGGTTCAGCCAAGATACACAAGGTGGACGTATCTAAGGCAACCAATGAAATTTGTCCTGATTGCGGCCGACCTATGGTGATAAAAGTGGGAAGGTTTGGCAAATTCCTGGCTTGTAGCGGCTATCCCGAATGTAAGAGAACAATGCCTTTTCTGGTTAAGACTGGAGTTCCTTGCCCCCAATGCGGTGGCGAGTTGGTGGAGAGGGTCAACAAAAAGAAGCAAGTCTTCTATGGATGTAGCAGCTTCCCCCGATGTCAGTTTACTACAAGATTCAAGCCAATTCCACAGCCCTGCCCTTTGTGTGGCAAGCTTGTAGTGCTGCATAGAAAGGATTGGGCCAAATGCACAGCTTGTGGACATAAGCTAAGGCTTTCTGAAGTGGAATCAGATGAACAAAAAGAAGGAATGTCATTGCGAGGCAGGGAGCGCCGAAGCTATCTCAGAGAACAAAAGGGGATAGCCGTGGGAATGGTTCGCGTCGCTCGCAAGGACAAAAAGGGGTGACCTCATGAAAATCTTAGTCATAAACGGACCGAATTTGAATATGCTGGGCAGGAGAGACAAACAAATCTATGGAGAAAAGACCCTGGCCGAGATTGATTCCCTGGTGAAGAAACAAGGCGAAGCACTGAACGTCGAAGTGGTGACATTTCAATCGAATAGCGAAGGTGCGCTTGTAGGGTTTATCCAGGAGCAGTCAGATTCAGCCGACGGCATAGTCATTAACCCTGGGGCTCTTACTCACTACGGTTTTTCTCTGCGTGATGCCTTGGCAGATAGTGAATTGCCCGTAGTTGAAGTGCACCTTTCCAACATTTATGCCCGGGAGGAATGGCGAGCGAAATCGGTAACTGCGCCGATCGCTAAGGGGCAGATAAGTGGCTTGGGCTGGCGGGGATATGCTGCTGCATTGCAGATTCTAGTAGATGAGCAAAGAGGAGAAAACTGACGACAAAGCGACCGCAGAAGCTGCGCCCCGCCATCGCTGAGAAGGGTCTGGACGCCCTTCTAGTCTCTCAGCAGGAAAACTGCCGCTACCTCTCCGGCTTTACCGGTTCGTCAGGCTGCTTACTCATCTCACATAGCCACACCCTTCTAGCTACGGATTTTCGCTATATCGAGCAGGCTAAGGAAGAAGCCCCAAATTATGAGATCACCCAGGTGGAAGGAGACTTAGGTAATTGGCTTCCCGAATTGGTATCCGGTCTAGGGTGGCGAAAACTAGGCTTTGAGGCAAACCATATTTCGTTCGCTTCTCACCACAAGCTTAGCGAAGCGATAGAAACGAAGCAACTCGAGCTCGAGCTTATCCCTACTACGGCGTTAGTGGAGCATCTTCGCTCCATAAAGGAACCGGAGGAATTAGAGCATATTGGCAAAGCCACAGAACTGACCGATGCCGCTTTCGAATACGCCAAATCAACAATCCACCCTGATATGACAGAAATGGAAGCTGCTTGGGAAATAGAGAGCTTCCTTCGGCAGGGTGGAAGCGAAGGAATCCCTTTTGACATCATAGTAGCTTCGGGATCAAATTCAGCCCTACCGCACGCCAAACCATCAAATATCATTGATTGTTTAATTTCTCAGACTCATCCAAGAGACCGTGCTCT
>CAYVSN010000031.1:0-9240 GCA_964453875.1 uncultured Dehalococcoidales bacterium | reverse complement strand
TATTGGCTTCAAGGGCGCGCGTTGCAGAATGGGGGGAAGGTTGGACGATTCTTTGTTTGGCGAGCTTCAATCACGTATCGTGGTATCGCTGCCTGCGAGTTCAGCAGCTAAACTGGAAAAGATGGCTGCCAGACTGCAGGTGCCGTTAGCCTTGCTGGGGAAAGTCGGCGGTAGGCGTCTATCAATAGAAGACTACATTGATTTACCTTTGGCTAAGATAGCTAGGGCTTGGGCGAATGGGCTGGAGAGAGCGCTGAGTTAGAGGATTCCAAATTGGCCGAAGTTCATCCGTTTCGAGGTATTAGGTACAACCAAAGAGTGGTTAAGGATTTGGGCAGAACTATCTGTCCTCCGTACGATGTTGTCGCTGCTGAGCAACAGAAGATTTACTATGAGAGGGATGACTACAACGCTATCCGTTTGGAGTATCCATTGGAGCAGCCGGGGGATAATGCTGAAAGCAATAGATATATCAGAGCAGCCACCACTTTCCGGAAATGGCTTGAAGGCCGAGTCCTTCAAGTCGATGATCATCCAACGTTATATGTCCACGACCACTATTTCACTCTTATGGGGGAAGGGAGAAAGCGACGTGGACTAATAGCTCGAGTTAGACTAAAGCCGTGGTATCGTGGTATTTACCCACACGAGGAGACGTATTCTAAGGCCAAGAGCGACCGCTTACAGCTAATGCGAGCTTGCCACGCCAGTTTCAGCTCTATACTTGCCGTATACCAGGACCCAACGCAAGGAATTGCCGAGGTACTGTCTATAGCGGCGCAAGACAAACCAATAATTGAATGTCATTGCGAGGAAAGCGAAGCAGCGTCTCTTGGTGAAGGCCATCTTATCTGGGCAATAACTGAGTCCAGATTCACAAGGCAGATCACTGAGCTACTGGCTGATGCGCCCCTCTATATAGCCGATGGACATCATAGGTATGAAACCGCGTTAGCTTATCAAGAGGAGAGAACGCATGAGGTTGGGACTTTCGCTGGGAATGAAGGTTTCAATTACATAATGATGGAATTGGTGGATTTCGATGATCCAGGGATAACCATTCTGCCTATTCATAGGTTGCTACGTGGCGTGGCTGGGTCGTCTTTGGCTGAGCTAAGGAGCGAACTTGAGCAGATTTTCGCCGTGGAGACCATTCCATTAAGTAGGGACTTGATTGGCAATTTGGAGGGCAAAATGCGCAGCGAGGCAGTTTTGGGCATCTTGGGGCTGGAGCTCGACTGCTTGCTAATTTTGAGAGAGCGCCAAGATGTTTCCATTGAGGGGATGATGCCCGATAATCGTTGCCAGGCTTACAGGAAGTTTGATGTCAGTGTTCTCAGACACCTTATTCTTGATAAGATGCTAGGGTGTGCGGAGAGCAAGGGGGATATTGCTTATACTGTTGACATAAACGAAGCTTGGCAACAGATAAGGGAGGAGAAATATCAACTGGCCTTCTTACTAAGTGAGCCCCGAGTGGATGTGATCAAGGCTATTGCTGACGCCAAAGACAGGATGCCACGCAAATCAACCTATTTCCATCCTAAAGTCCCCGCCGGGTTGATTATCAATTGCTTAGATTGAGTGGCTCTCCAGAAACCATTGAAGGACTGCAATACCCATCCCAAGTTTCTCCTTTGGGTACCAGCCCACTGTCTCCACCTGCCTTGACTTAGCCACCAAGTTGTCGATATCTCTGCCGAGAGCCCGCTGCAGCTTGTGGCCTCATATTGTTTGCGCAGAGGTTTCGATGTACGGCATTCGCTTCGCCAGAGAATTCTAGTATATGTTCGTGACTATTCCCCTCCCATTCCCCCTCGAGGATGTATTGCTAAAGCTTAACTGCGCTAGCGGTGTGAATGCCGGGAAGGGCTAGTACTTCCTGCCTTTGCTCTTCAGCCAGAGACTCATCGAGGGCTAAGATCATGAGCGCTTTCCCTCTGGGCTTGAGCCGTGATAGGTGCATGGAGCTAATGTTGATGTCAGCTTTGCCTGTAATCGTGCCTATGGCACCGACGAGCCCGGGCCCGTCAATGTGGTCGCAGAAAAGGAAATAACCGCCGGTGGGCACTATATCCATCCAGAAGTCGTCAACCTGGACGATGTGCGTTTCATTGTCTCTGACTGTGCCTGATATAGTAGTGGTTCCTACATCAGTGTTGAGTTCTAGGGTGAGCAAGTTGGAGTAGTTTTGGCAGACGTCCTGTTTTTCTTCGCTTATCTTCAAGCCACGTTGAGTGGCGATGAAACTGACATTGACCAGATTGATTCTTTCCTCAGTTGCTTGTTGTAACAGACCGCTGATAGTCGCTGTTTTGATAGGATTGCAATCATAGTTGGTGACTTCACCGCTATATTTAATGTGTATTGAGCTTATTTGCCCTTCCATTAACTGGCTGGCAAGGCTGCCGATAGTCGAAGCTGCATTTATGAACGGCACTAGCTCGGGAGGGATATTCGGAGCATTGATAGCGTATCTGCTGAACCGTCCTTGAAGCACTGTCAGGACTTGCTCAGCGATATCCTTGGCTGCTTTGGCTTCAGCTTCGGTTGTGGAGGCACCGAGGTGGGGCGTGACAATTATTCTTTGGTTCTTGAACAAGGCGCTGTCGGTTAATGGTTCGGTTGTGAAGACATCAAAAGCAGCGCCGGCGAGTCTCCCCTCCTTGACCGCTTCGACTACTGCTTTCTCATCAACTAGCCCGCCTCTGGCGCAATTGATAATTCGGGCCGTCGGCTTAACCTTTGTTAGTTCCTCGGCACCTATCAATTCCGTGGTAGTTGCTGTCAACGGCACATGAAGCGAGAGAAAATCAGCTTCTGCAAGAAGTTGATCTAGCGGGACCAAATCCACCTTAATATTGCGAGCGAAGTCAGGGGATATGAAGGGGTCGTGAGCAATAACGTGCATTTCGAAAGCTTGAGCCCTCTTGGCTACCTCAGAACCTACGTTACCTAAGCCAATAATGCCTAATGTCTTGTCTCTGAGCTCGATGCCAATCAGCTTCTCTCTTTGCCATCTGCCCGACTTAAGTTGATTATTCGCTTCAGGGACGTGACGAGCTAGGGCAAGCATAAGGGCGACGGTGTGTTCCGCTGCGGACACGGTATTGGATGTGGGGGCATTGACTACCACTATGCCCTTCCTAGTGGCGGCCTCAATATCGATATTGTCTGTCCCTACGCCTGCTCTGCCGATGACCTTGAGTTTTTTTCCGGATTCAATTGTATCTGCACGTACCTTGGTTTGACTACGGACGATTAGAGCGTCGTAGGCGCCAATTTTGGCTTTCAGACTCTCAGGCTTTAGCCCTGGCTCAACAGTCACGTCGGCATGCTGGCGGAGAAACTCTATCCCTTCTTTATCAATTCGGTCCGCAATTAATACTTTCATTCTCTAGCCTCAGGCAAAGTCTTGGCTAACGCTTCCAACACAGTTTTGACGTCATGCTCTTCAACCCAGCCAAGATGGCCGATGCGAAAGATTTTTCCTGATAGCTTGCTCTGCCCCCCAGCGATGACTACATCTCGTTCCTCTCTGAGAAGCTTAACTAGTTTGGGCACATTGAGTTTATCCAAGGCGTTCACTGCCGTTACAGTGTTGGAAGCACAGCTTTCTTCAGGGAAGAGAGATAATCCTAAAGACCTTACGCCGTCCCTGGCCAATTGAGCTACTCTAGCATGCCGAGCAAATATGTTGGGGAGTCCCTCGTCTAGCACCAGATCCAAGGTAGTATCTAGTGCGTAGAAGACGGAAATGGCCGGCGTCCACGGGGTTTGCCCCTTTCCCAGATAGTCCTTAGCTTTGGTGAAATCCCAATAGTAACGCGGCATCTTGGCGTGGGCGTGAGCTTTCCAAGCTTTTTTGCTCACGCTAACCATTGCTAAGCCGGGTGGTACCATCCATCCCTTTTGAGAGCCAGTTACAACCACGTCGCAGTGCCAATCATCCGCGGGCAATTCAATGCAGCCAAGGCTGCTTATAGCATCGACCAGAAGAAGCTTGTCAAATTCCCCAACCACAGCGCTTATGCTGCGTAGGTCGTTAGTTACTCCTGTGGATGTTTCGTTGTGAGTAACCAGCACTGCCTTAATGTCACGATCTGCCTTCAGTGCCTTGCCTACTGCCTCGGGAGAGACCGGCTCCCCCCATTCAAAAGTGAGGCGGCTTACTTCAGCGCCGTATTGCTCAGCGATGTCAGCAAAGCGATCACCAAAGAACCCGTTGGAAAGAGATAAGACCTTGTCACCTGGTGACTGTGTGTTGACGATAGCTGCTTCCATGCCACCGGTGCCCGAAGACGTAAGGATGAAAACGTCCCCTTTGGTCTGAAATGCTTGTCTTAATTTCGTGGTTACCGAATCAAGAATCTTGGCGAAACCTTCGGCTCGGTGGTTTATCATTTGTCTTCCCATGGCTTCGAGAGCCTGTGGTGGACAGGGCGTAGGTCCTGGTATACGCAGTTGCATTTTTGTCACCCCCTTTTCCCTTGAGATTGCTTCGTCGCTGACGCTCCTCGCAATGAGACCCACTTGTCATTGCGGGCGGAGCGAAGCAATCTCATGCTTAACGTTCGATGGTTATCCTCACGTAGTTAAGTTTGCCTATCTTTAGAATGCTACCAGGGTGAGCACTGATAATGTTGCTGTCTATCTTGCAGCCGTCCAGTTCAATTGCTCCCTGGGCAAGCAGCCGCCTTAGCTCACTCCTACTTTTAACCAAACCCTTTTGCAGTAGGGTTGGAGCGATGTCAAGATGATACACTTCATCCCCGGCATGAGTAGCTGCAAAGGCATATTCAGGGATCTGCTCTGGTATTTCTCTCCTTTGGAACACTCTAGTAAATTCCTGTTCTGCTTCGTCCGCAGTGTGTTTCCCATGAAATTGCTGCACAATTTCATAAGCAAGCCGTTTTTTGACCACCATTGGGTTAACCGAGTGAGTGCTCAACTGGCTTCTAAAGCTGGCGATTTCCTCATCCGGGACATCGGTCACTAGCTCAAGGTAATCAATAATAGCAGAATCGGGGATTGACATCACCTTGCCGTACATTTCCCGGTGAGGCTCATCAATGCCTATTTGGTTGTCTAAGCTCTTGCTCATCTTCTGGCTGCCATCGGTCCCGACGAGAAGGGGCACGAGGAGAATTTGTTGGGGAGGCTGGCCCATTACTTGTTGCAGCTCCCTGCCAAGAAGACAATTGAATTTCTGGTCGGTGCCGCCGAATTCGACATCTGCTTGGATGGCTACTGAATCATATGCCTGCAGCAAGGGATAGAGCATTTCAGTTAGAGAGATGGGATTGCCCGAGCTGTACCTCTTATTGAAATCCTCTCTAGCCAGGAGTTGTGCTATGGTAAATTTGCTGGTAAGTCGGATCACTTCGTCCAGAGTGAACTCGTTATACCACTCGCTCTGCCACCTTACCTCTGTTTTGTCCTTATCCACCACTTTGTAGAATTGGCTTAAGTAAGTTCTTGCGTTGGCCTCTATTTCTTCTTGGGAGAGCATGGGGCGGGTACTTGATTGGCCGCTTGGGTCTCCGATTCGTGCTGTCCAATCACCAACTACGAGGATGACCTTATGTCCTAGTTCTTGGAACTGGCGTAATTTCCTTAAGCCGACCGCATGCCCCAAGTGGATATCAGGGGAACTGGGGTCGAAGCCCTGTTTCAGCTTCAAAGTCTTCCCTGATTCCAGTAGCCTAATCAATTCCTGTTCGACGATAGCTTCGGCTACCCCCCTCCTTAGTGTAGAACTGGACTCTAAATCGGTCATTTCAGTTCCTCAGCCAGGATCGTTTTTGCTTTTCTAACATCTTTTTTCACTTGGCTCTTCAGTTCTTCAGAAGACGCGAAGTATTGCTCATTTCTTAGTTTCGAGATAAATCCCGTCTTAAGCTGTTTACCGTACAAGTCACCCTCATAATCCAGCAGGTGAATTTCGACAGTTTTCCGACCATCTCCAAATGTAGGGCGGGTGCCGATATTGGTTGCTGAAGCAAATTGCTTTCCATCTACCTGAGCAATGGTGGCATAAACCCCGTTGCCAGGTAACGCTTGCTGTGGTTCTATGTCCAAGTTAGCGGTGGGGAATCCCAAGATTTGGCCACGCCTTTCTCCGGGGATAACTTCGCCGACGAGGTTGAAGGGATGCCCCATTAGCTTTGTTACCTTTGCCATGTCGCCTTGAGCCAGTGCTTGGCGAATAAGAGTGCTGCTCACTATTTCGCCGTCGATCGTAAAAGGAGGGATAGTCTCAACAGTGAACCCTAATTCTTTCCCTAGAGCAGAGAGCAGCGTACTATTTCCTTCCCGTCCCCTTCCCAAAGCGAAGTCAGGACTAATCATAAGTCCACGCATCTTGAGATAGCTCTTCAGCAAGACAACAAATTCTCGTGCGCTCAGTTGAGATACCTCTGGTGTGAAGGATATCACGGCAACCAAATCTATTCCGAGTCCTCGAAGTCTATTTGTACGCTCTTCCAAGGTACTTAGCCAGGGCAATTGATCGTGGTGCAACACCCATTGAGGATGAGGGTTGAAGGTGACTACTCCGCTGACCAGGTTCTCTTCCTTTCCTCGCTGGATTAATCTCTCTAGCAGGTAGCGGTGCCCCGCGTGCACGCCGTCAAAAACGCCGATAGTGAGCAGCGTTTCCCTTGGCGGAACCAGTTTAGCTAACTCGTGCTCAATCCCCATGGACCTCAGGCTTCCACCTTTGTGCTAGGAATAGCTAATTTTCTACCCGTTGCTTCGGCCAGGCGCATCAGTTGGAATGTAAGTCGTTGGAAGTTATCAAAGGTAAGTGACTGAGCGCCATCCTTAAGAGCTAGGTCAGGATTAGGATGAACCTCTATTATCAACCCATCTGCTCCAGCAGCTAGCGCTGCAAGTGCTAGAGGAGCTACTAAATACCACTTCCCCGTGCCGTGGCTGGGGTCAGCAATAATGGGCAGGTGGCTGACTTTCTTGACGATAGGGATAGCACTGATATCCATAGTATTGCGGGTATAGGTCTCAAAAGTTCTAATGCCCCGCTCGCACAGGACAACTTGTTCATTTCCTTGCGCCAAGATGTATTCAGCGGCCAATAACCACTCTTGGATGGTGGATGATAACCCGCGCTTGAGCATCACCGGCTTGTTTATTTTCCCCACCTCGTCGAGCAAAGTGAAGTTTTGCATATTTCGCGCTCCAATCTGAAGTATATCGGCATAGCTAGCTACAAGCTCGACATCGGTCGGCGTCATTACTTCAGTGATGACAGGTAGCCCAGTCTCCTCTCGTGCTGTTGCCAGCAGTTTAAGCCCTTCCTCACCTAAGCCGCGAAAATGATACGGTGAGGTACTTGGTTTGAAGGCGCCGCCACGCAGTATATGGGCCCCTGCTGCTTTAACTGCTTGAGCTGTCATTAGAAGTTGTTCTTCACTTTCTACAGCGCAGGGTCCAGCCATAATGATTATTTCATCGCTGCCAATGGCGAGGTTGTTTACCTTAACTATGGTATTTTGGGGGTGGAACTCTCGACTGGAAAGCTTATAAGGTTTGGTAACAGTGATGACTTCTTCTACTCCAGGGAGCAATTCCAACCTATCACGAAGTTCGGCGAAGATTTGCCCCACTACGCCGATAACCGTGTGCTCTACGCCTTGCGATATATGTCCCTTCAATCCTAATTCCTCGATACGCTTAACAACTCCGTGGATCTCGTCTTGGCTAGAGTCGACTTTCATAACTACAATCATTTCTTGCCTCCGATTAACTCTTCAGCCTCTCGCAAATAAACATGCACAATCTCCTCGACCGTTTTCTCGGTATTTACCAGCATCAGAATCCTCAAGCAGCTAGGCAAACTGTCGGGGACATTCATTTCGTGTCCACAAAGCAAAGCGAGCTGCTTGGGCCATCCTAATTCACGTGTTGCTGCCGCAGGGAATTCGGCATTTAGGTCAGGTGTTGTGGTAAAAAAGATGGCAGCTATTTCGCTAGTTTCAATTCTGTTGGCCTGCACCATTTCCTCAAGCAGCTCCTTAGCAGCAGCAATAATGGTCTCCGCTGTGTTAACTGGAACTGTAATAGCACCTCTGATGCCGCGGCACTGCAATTTGGTATATTCCCTAACTTTGAGCCAATAGCCTATCGTATTTGTTAGCCTTCGTCAAGGAAATTATGCTTGACAGCGGGATAAGGTAAGGTAAACTGGTGAAAATGCTTCACGGAGGCGCCTCATGACGCGTGGTCAGAAAGCAGCCATTGTATTAATAGCATTCTTAGTCGCAGTTATCGTGTGCCTCATCTCAGGATACAGTGGTTATGTTCGTGGTCGAGGCGATGGTTATCAAAGCGGCGTTATCGCCGGTGCTGGCAGTGGCTATAACCTGAGAGACCCTACTTATCACGAGGTGAAGCAGTTCTTAGCTCAAGACAGAACTGATGCTAACAAGTATGTAGAAGGCGAATATATCTGTTCTGATTTTGCCGCCGATGTGAACAACAATGCTGAAGGACGAGGCATCCGTTGTGCCGTGGTCGAGGTTAAATATCTTGAGGGCAGGGGGCACGCTGTGGTAGGATTTCAGACGGTGGACAGAGGCTTGATATTCATTGAGCCTCAATATGATGACGAAGTTGCCATAGAGCTTGGCCGAAGCTATGCTGAACTCAACCATTACAAAAAGCCAAGCTTTGATGATACTGTCATCCGCTATCTAGTTATCTGGTAGTAATAGTGGTAAGATGCTTGTGGGCATGCGAAGGGAAAGATTTGAGGCTCTGGTAACAAAGGCAATCGAGGACTTGCCACCAGAATTTCAAAGCAAGCTGGAAAATGTCCAGGTCCTTGTGGAGGACTGGGCAACGCCAAGTCAGCTTGGGCGAGCAAGGCTTAGTCATCCCAGCCAGTTACTAGGCCTTTATGAAGGTGTGCCGCAGACCAAGCGAGGCAGAGGGTATGGACTGGTTCTTCCCGACAAGATAAGCATCTTTCAGAAGCCCATAGAAAGACAATGCCATTCCGACAAAGAAATCGAGGCGAAGATAGGGGAAGTAGTTCGCCATGAGATAGCGCACCACTTTGGCACGGATGAGGAGACTTTGCGGAGGATAGAAGGAGGGAGGCTGAGGAAGAGGAAATCCCAATAGAGCTTAGTAGCCAGAACTGCTGCCACGAGCTATACTAATCTCATGCCAGCGTAGCTCAGGGGTAGAGCAGCGGTTTCGTAAACCGCCGGTCGTCGG
>CAYVSN010000030.1:607-9346 GCA_964453875.1 uncultured Dehalococcoidales bacterium | reverse complement strand
TGCATTTGGATGAGTATATCCAAGGGCTTAAAGAGGTGGAAGGCTTCGGGGTTGGTGGAATTGAACCAGATGTGAATCTCCCTGACATCGAAAATCCAATCAGTTCAGCGCAAGAGAAGAAGAAAAGTGACCTAGAAACAGCTACACGTAGTTACTGGAGCAACTGTGCTATGGCATATGTGTACGGGGATTTTAGAGGATGCATCTTTCAATCAGCAACTATGCTTGAAGGGGCACTCAAGCTTAAGATCAAAGAAGACTTGCTTGAGCAAGACCTAAATGGGTGGTTAAAGAAAAGGAAAGATACCCTAGGAAATTTAATAGGCTTCTTCAAAGACAAAGAAGGACTCTTGCCAGATGAAACAATGGAACCGGCGAAAAGGGTGAACGATCTAAGAGTGGAGCATATACATTTACTTATAGCAGAGGCGCCAGAAGAAGCTTTCCAAATCACTAAGCGAGATGAGTTTGTTGCATTAAACGAGTTTGAAGGCAACCCACCTATAGAAACTAGAGATGGGTGGATTAGTGGGGATGGGGTAACCTTTCAAGTAGATTTTGAAAAGGGTACACAGGGCATATTGTATAAATATAAGAAAGATGCAAAGGAGTGTTTAGATAAATCAAGGGAAGCCCTTGGAGAATTGTATCCTCGAGAATGAGCTAAACCTTCTGAAACAGTAAGGATGCGCAGTGCTATTGATACTCTACACGAAAGCGTGTAAAATGGTCTAAATGCCTATCAGGGTTCTGCAGCCAGAGGTAGTTTCCAAGATCGCTGCCGGAGAGGTAATCGAGAGGCCGGCTTCGGTGGTAAAGGAGCTGATAGAGAACTCGCTTGACGCCGGGGCTACTCAGATTAACATTGAAGTACGAAATGGTGGGATAGAGCTGATCAAAGTGAGTGACAATGGGGCAGGCATTCCTGCCTCGGAGGTAGAGCTTGCTTTCCGGCGATATGCCACGAGCAAGATAAGCAATTTGGGTGATTTGGGGAATATTGCCAGTCTTGGCTTTCGTGGCGAGGCTCTGCCCAGTGTTGCCGCTGTTGCCGAGGTGGAGATGGTCACCAAAACAACCTCAGAGGCTGCTGGCACCTTTATGCATTTGAGAAATGGCGATGTAGTTCGAAGGGAGGTCCGTGCCAGACCCGGAGGCACTACTGTAACTGTACGGCGCCTGTTCCATCATTTCCCTGCTCGGCTGAAGTTTCTCAAATCGGCGGCTACGGAAAACAGCCATATTGCCCAGATGTTAAGCCAATATTCTCTGGCTTTCCCTGAGCTTAGATTCAGCTTGGTCGTTGACACTCGGCTTAGCTTTAACACCGCGGGCGACGGCGATGTCCGCAGTGTGGTGAACCAAATATATGGTGTGGAGGTGGCTGGGGCGATGCTGGATGTACGAGGAAAACACACATTTATCGAGAGTAGCGGCTTGATAAGCCCGCCCTCCCTAACTCGCGCCAACCGCAGTTATCTTAGCTTCTTTGCCAATCGGAGATGGATACGTAGTCCCTTATTAATTCGGGCAGTAGAGGAAGGCTATCATGGCTTGCTTATGGATGGACGGCATCCCATTGCTATAGTCAACGTGTCATTGCCGTTTCAAGAAATCGACGTCAATGTTCATCCTGCTAAAGCTCAGGTGAGGTTTCGCCATGAGCAAGATGTTTTTGCTGAGACGAAGAACGCAATAAAACAAGCATTAACCCAAGCACCCATAGCTGCGAAGCATATGCCGTCTTCAACTACTTCGTGGCCACAGCAAAGCTTCCAGATGATAAAGGAAAAGGAGCCAAGTTTCATTGGCCTGTTACCTGCTCTTGGCTTACCGATTCTGCGCCCAATAGGGCAGCTAGCCAACACCTATATTATCGCCGAAGGTGACGAGGGGCTTTACCTCATTGACCAGCATGCTGCGCATGAGCGCATACTGTATGAGAAAATCTTAGCTCAGTGGTCAAGACGAGAGGTTGACGTTCAGGGGCTTCTTGAGCCAGTAACCCTAGAGCTCAGCCCCAGAGAAGAAGAAACCGTGAAAAGTAACAAAGAGGCCTTGGCTCAGTTTGGCTTTGCCCTTGAGTCTTTTGGTCAAAGAAGCCATCTGATACGTGCTGTGCCAGCGTTGATAGTCAAGGCGAACCTTGTTGAGGCAATGAGGGCATTACTTGATAACCTCGCCAGGAAAGATATTCCCACTCCGTGGGAGGAGAAAGTGGCTAAGTCCCTCGCCTGCCACGGTGCCATAAAGGCAGGGCAGCAGTTGAGCAACGAGGAGACACGGGAACTGATAAGGCAGCTAGAGCAATGCGACCAGCCACGTAGTTGCCCCCACGGTAGGCCAACCCTGATTCACCTGAGCTCACGTCAATTGGAAAGGGAGTTTGGCAGGACAAGCTAGCTGGTTTCGAGAATCTCTGCTCTGTACCTGTGGTAATCCATGAATCTAGCAATAGCCGTGGCAGCGCTACTTAGAGATTGATAAACGGGAAGACCAGCTTCACAAAACAGTTGCTGGCAATCAAGCATAATCTGATAGCTCTCAGCAAAAGCGACAGAACCCATTACTATTGCCATCGGTTTGCCTGAGTCTTCATGAATCTTAGTTATACTGTTGAGAGGATTGTTGCGCCCGCCTTCTGGTTCCTGAATAGGCAGGCGAATCTTAGTCTCAGCCATAAAGAAAGGCACCAACATAGTATCCAGGGAAAGGTGAACCAGTAGTAGGTCAACATTATCGGAATCGATCAATGTTCTGCCACAATTGTAAAGCACATCTGGATGTAACCCCTCAGCAGATAGGTCTACAGGGTTATTCAGACTCACACCGATGACAGCTCCTCTAAGGTGGCTCTTAAGCTTATCCTGGACTTCCACAGGTGAATCAGGTATTTCCAGCCCGGCCTGGGTGCAGTCATCACTGGCTAAGACAGTGACTCCCCCACCGAACCCTAGAACTGCGGCTCTTCTGCCCAAAGGCAGAGGGAGATAGGTAAAGGTTACCGCCATATCTACTAGCTCCTCCAGGCTGTGAACCCTTATAGCTCCGGCCTGGCGCAAAAGCCCGTCCCAGACCTCATCTGAGCCAGCCAAAGCACCGGTATGAGAAGCCACCGCTCTTGCCCCAGCTTCAGCCACCCCACCCTTGAGCACCACAACCGGCTTGACTTTATTCGTCTCCTTTAGCAACTGCCCGAATCTTCTGCCATCCTTCACACCCTCAATGTAGGCAAGTATGACCTTTGTATCCTCGTCGTGAGCTAGATACTCCAGTAAGTCACCTTCATCAACATCACAAGCATTGCCGTAGGAAATCACTTTGCTAAACCTGATACCTTTCTTCATTCCTTGCCGAATAACATAGGTGCAATTGCCGCCGCTCTGGCCTATGAGCGCTACCGGGCCACTTTCGTTGACAAAATCAGGGGCGAAAGCCAATCCTGCGCTGGGACAATACACTCCCAAGCAATTAGGCCCAATGACGCGCATGCCATTTCGGCGAACCAATGAGGAGATCTCCTGCTCTAATTGCTTGCCTTCCAAAGTACCAGTCTCAGAAAAGCCAGAGGTAAAGAAATGGACTACTTTGACTTTCTTATCGATGCAGTCTTTCACCAATTCCACCGCTGAAGATACGGGCGCACAAGAGATTACGTAGTCAACTGGTTCGGGGATATCCTTGATATTGGCATAGACCTTTAGGCCAAAAATCTCTCCGCCTTTGGGGTTTATGGGGTAGATATTGCCTTTGAATCCACAATTGAGTATGGAATTGAGATACACTTGCCCACCTATCCAACTCATTACCCCTTTGGTAGAGACTCCATAAATGGCTACTGACCTGGCGTTAAAGACGTGATCTAAATCTTGCTTAATCACTTTATCTCCCTCCTCTTGCTTTGTGGTCGTGGTAATCAAGGAAGCGAGCTACGGCTCTGGCTGCATTGCTTAAGGAATGATAGACGGGAAGACCTGCTTCACAACAGACTTGCTCACATTTAAGAGCTACTTGAGAATCCTGAGCGGAGCTAAGGAAGTTGGTTATTACCGCCGACATCGATTTCTTCGATTCATTATAAGCCTTAACGAATGCGTAAGCAAGCTCTTCGATATGGGGAAACATCATATCTTGGTAGGGCGAAGGGAAAACCCTGATAGGTAACTGAACAATTAGCAGATCAATGCCATCATAATCCAGTATCACCTTGGCACAATCGTAGAGTATGTCCCATCCTTGATCTGAGAGATCCACAGGATTGCTGAGACCCATCCCGATGCCACCTGAGGCAGTCAATTGCCTCAACTTATTTTGAACCTCTGAAGGGAAGCCGGGCACTATGAGTCCAGCGTTGGTGCAATCATCAGCGGCTACGACTGCTCCTCCTCCACCAATGCCAATAACGCTTGTTCTTCTGCCTGAAGGCGAACGTAGGCGACTGAAGGTTACCACCATATCTATGAGTTGCTCCAGATCATGAACCCTTATTGCTCCGGCTTGACGTAACAAAGCATCCCATGCTTCATCCAGACCAGCTAAGGCACCTGTGTGCGATGCCACTGCCCTCGCGCCAGCTTCAGCAACACCTACTTTGAGCACTATGACCGGCTTAGCTTGGGCCGTTTCCCTTAGCACTCGCTTGAATCGCTCTCCATCCTTTACCCCCTCTATATACGCAGCGATTACCCTTGTATTCTCATCAGCAGCGAAATATTCCAGTAGGTCGCACTCATTAACGTCACAGGCATTGCCATAGGAAAGCACCTTGCTAAACCTAACGCCTCGCTGGGCCATTGCTGGAATCAGGTAGCTGCAAAATGCGCCGCTCTGAGAGAGAAAAGCGACCGGGCCACTTTCCTTGGGAAAACCACCGCTAAAAGATAGGCCTGACTTGGGGTGATAGGAACCCAGACAATTGGGGCCAACAATACGTATGCCGCTCTGGCGGGCCAAGGAGGAGATTTCTTCTTCTAGGCGCTTGCCCTCTTCAGTGGCAATCTCAGAAAAACCAGAGGTGAATATATGAACGGCCTTTAGTCCCCGCATGGCGCACTCTTGAACAAACGGCACTACTCGGAGACTCGAAATACAGCAAATGGCATAATCAACAGGCTCCGGGATATCCATGATGCTGGGATAGACTTTTAAGCCGAGAATCTCTCCGCCCTTGGGATTTATGGGATAAATCTTGCCTTTGAAATTGCTCCTGACCAAGCCTTCCAAGAATATTGTTCCAGTCCCCTGTAAACCTTGTGGTCGGGTTGAAACTCCGACAACAGCCACTGATTCAGGGTCAAAAATGCAATCTAGCTCATGCCTGCTCATGTTACCACTTCGTTTTTCTATCATATCCGTCAGCCGAATACAAGACGAGATGCTGTAGAGCCTTGCCCATTGATCTCGAATAGAGACCTTTGCTCTGATCTAAGGGGATTATGCAAAAACTCTAGAATGAATTAAAATAGAAGACATCCTAAGTAAACCACAGGAGGAACAAGAAATATGGCCCTAGACATCAAGGTTTTGGAGTTAGCTAGGATAGAGGGAAGAGCAGTGTTGACGGAGATTGAATCCAAGGAACTTCTCAAACAAGCAGACATTCCAGTTGTTGAAACAAGGCTGGCGAAGAGTAAGAAAGAGGCTATCACAATAAGCAAAGAACTGGGCTTCCCCGTGGTGCTCAAAATAGCCTCCCCCGATATTGTTCACAAGAGCGACTCCGGCGGCGTTAGGCTTAGTGTGGCCAATGCTACACAAGTGGGGAAGGCTTACGGTGAAATTGTGTCATCAATAAAGCAGGAATATCCTGATGCCGCGATTCACGGCTTGGCTGTACAAAGGATGGCTCCTCCTGGAGTTGAAGTGATCGTTGGCATGAGTAAAGATGCCCAGTTTGGCCCCGTCCTCATGTTTGGCCTTGGCGGCATACTGGTAGAAGTATTGAAAGACGTTTCCTTCAGGATAGTCCCTATGACCAGGAGGGATGCCGCCGAGATGATCAGGGAAATAAAAGGGTATCCGTTGCTCGAAGGTTACAGGGGGCAGGAGCCGGCTGACATCTCCGCCCTTGAGGAGCTAATGGTTAGAGTGTCGCAATTCGTAGAGCAAAACCCTGAGATAAAAGAGCTTGACCTCAATCCCATATTTGCCTATAGGGATAGGGCCGTAGCTGTAGATGCCAGGATAATCCTAGAACAACCCGAGAAAATGTGAGTAGTCTGCCAGATGGCTCAAAGCTCTGGCAGCCCTATCAGGGCTAGTGAAAGCCATTGTTTTGCCAGTTTTCTCCAGTCTATCTGCAGCCTCGTCAGCCAGGGGGCCATAAGGATGAGCAATGAAAGCTTTATCTGGGTAACTATTAGCCAACTCCATCATGAGTTGGGAGTGCTCATCACACCATTGCTGGGAGGTAGCAAGCCATACAAAAAGAACAGCATCCGCATCATTAATAACGGCACGGGTAGCCTCTGCCATTGCTGCTGTAGGGGATTGCTTTGACACCATTATTGCCGGCCATGTGTCCACCGGATTGCTAACCGCTAGCCACGGAGGAGATATGGCGGTGAACTCCTTCATGGCTGTTGAAGATGGCCTAGCTATCTCTAAGGCAGACTTGTGGCAGGCATCTATGCTTATCACGCCACATGCACCGGTATGAGTGACAACACCAATCCTCTTTCCTTTCAATAGAGGCAGCGTAGAAAAGGCCTTTACCATGTCGCCCAGTTCATCTATATCGCTGACCCTGGTTATCCCAGATTGCTTGAGTGCCACTTCCCATACTTCATCTTTGCCTACCAGCGAACCTGTGTGAGATTGGGCAGCCTCAGCCGCAAGCCCACTCCTTCCGGTCTTTAAGGCTACTATGGGCTTGCTGTGAGCTACACGATTGGCTACATTTAAGAACCGCCTAGCATCTCGCATGCCTTCGACATGTAGGGCGACCACCTTAACGTCGTTATCTTGCTCAAAGTACTCTAGACCGTCGGCAAAATCAACATCGCAACCATTGCCCAGATCAATCCCCTTACCTACTAATGTCAAACCGGGATAACCTATCATGAAGACACCACTCTGGCAAATGACTCCAGTGGGCACCAGTTTCATTCCCATTTTCACGAATGATGAACTGAAATTGATGAAAGCATTGGCCGTGCCAAAGGTGTTCGGGCCAAGCACTCTAGCCTTCCCTTTGACAATCTCATCTACCTCTTTCTGTAATTGCTTGCCTTCCACATCATTAGCATCGGCAAACCCCTGCGTTACGATGGTTATGGCCGAAATGCCCTTTTCAACAGATTCCGTGGTCGTGCCGGGGACTAAAGGCCGAGGCAAGTTTATCACCGCCAAATCGACGTCTTCTGCCACTTCTCCAATACTGGGATAGGTTCTAATGCCCAGAATTTCACTGGCATGGGGATTCACGGGATAAATCCTGCCTTGATAGCCGTAATCGAGTAGATTTCCCAAAATATCGAACATTAGACCGCTTATCGGCTCGGGCGAGCGCGATACACCAATAAGGGCTACAGATTCGGGTTCCACGAATTTCTTCATTTGAGCCAGAATGTCCATGATTATCAAACGCCCTCGGGAGCCTGGAATTCTCCCAGAAACTGTGAGTAGTCCGCCAGACGAGCTAAAGCCCTGATGGCCCTATCAGGGCTGGAGAAAACTCCTGTTTTGCCCGTTTTCTCCAATGCACTCTTAGCTTCGTTAGCTAAAGGACCATAGATATACCAGACCAAAGGCTTATGAGGGTGACTTTGAGCAAGCCTCTCGGTGTACTGGCAAAACTTGTTACAAACAGCGTTCTCCCAGACACCGCATATGCACAAGACAGCGTTCACTGCGAGGTCAGAAAAGAGAATTTCCAGGGCTTGCCTAAACACTCTCAGCATTGGCTGGCTGGAGAGTATCGTCGCTGGCCATATATCCACCGGGTTACCGACGGCGAACCAAGGAGGGGATATCTCGTTAAGCTGCTCCAGCGTTACGGGCGATAGCTCAGCAATCTCTAGACCAAATCTCTGGGAGGCGTCTATGCTCGCGACGCCAAACCCGCCGGTATAAGTGAGAACGGCAATTCTCCTTCCTTTCATTAGGGGCAGTGCAGAAAGGACTCTCACCGTGTCGCCAAGTTCATCTATGTCGCTCACTCTGATTGCCCCACATTGCTTTAGCGCTGCTTCCCATACTTCATCTTTGCCTACCAGCGAACCTGTGTGGGACTGGGCAGCCTGAGCAGCAAGCCCGCCTCTGCCTGTTTTCAGGACAACCACAGGTTTCTTGTGAGCCACACGCTTGGCTATACCTAAAAACCTCTCAGCGTCTCGCATGCCTTCAATGTGTATGGCGATCACCCTCACGTCGTCATCATGCTCGAAGTACTCAAGTGCATCGGCGAAACCAACGTCGCAACCATTGCCCAAATCAATCCCTTTCCCCAGTAAGCTCAAATCTGGGTTGCCCACATAGAGAACTCCAGTCTGACAAATCAAGCCGACAGGCATTCTCTTCATTTTCAATTCAGCAAAAGATGAACTGAAATTGATGAAGGCGTTAGCCGTGCCAAAGGTATTTGGGCCGAGCACTCTCGCCTTGCCGCTAACAATCGCATCTATGTCTTTCTGCAGTTGCTCGCCCTCTGCATCATTGGCATCGGCAAACCCTTGCGTTGTTATGATGATGGCTGAAATGCCCTTTTCAACACAGTCCCTGGCTATCCCCGGGACTAGA
>CAYVSN010000030.1:0-597 GCA_964453875.1 uncultured Dehalococcoidales bacterium | reverse complement strand
AGCCCGAGGCAGGTTTATGACCGCCAAATCAACATCTTCTGCCACCTCCGCTACCCTATGGTAGGCTTTTACTCCCAAGATCTCGTCAGCCTCAGGATGTATGGGGTAAACCCCGCCTTGATAGCCATAGTTGAGCAAGTTCTGCAAGATATTGAGCCCACCTTCTCTAGGGTACCGTGATATACCAAAGAGAGCCACGGATCTAGGTTCCACGAATCTCTTCAATTGAGTTACGACATCCACAGGTCAATGCCTCCAATTTCGGATACGGCGTCATGGCCTGTGAAGAGGCCTAGCAGGATAAAGCAATCTAGTAGGAGATATTCGCTACGCGCGGCGAGACCCGTGCGACAGTCTGCATTCTGAACATCAGCGGGCGTGCAAGTCGCACCCAGTTCCATGCCCAGATCAGCTTTGGTTACTGGGGACTTTGCTGACAGAGCTCTGTTGTTCTTCCGCCGGCACCTTTCGTTCTCCTCTGCGATCTCGTTAAGTTGGTGAATTACCGTTTCTTAAACCCCCGTTGCACTCTGATGTCGATCAGGTTATTCTGATAAATCTTTGACTATTGTGTTCAGTCGGCTTGGCCAATTATAC
>CAYVSN010000029.1:0-9516 GCA_964453875.1 uncultured Dehalococcoidales bacterium | reverse complement strand
GGAGACTTGCATGATATAGGCAAGAATATTGTCTCCCTTTTGTTGAAGGGAGCAGGCTACGAAGTAATTGATTTGGGCAATGACGTACCCCCGGAGAGCATAGTAGACGTCGTTAGGGAGGAGAATCCCGATTTCTTGGGGCTCTCTGCCCTACTTACCACCACGATGAGGATGATGGGTGAGACCATCAATAGGTTAGCCGAAGCTGGCTTGAGAGATAAGGTCAAGGTCTTAGTTGGGGGAGCAGCGGTTTCACAAGGTTTCGCCGACGAAATCGGGGCAGACGCCTATGGAACTGATGGCTTCCACGCTGTGAGACTCGTGGAGGAACTACGAGAATAAAATAGGGGAAGGAGGAATGATGGAGAAGAACGCTTATGATGAGGCTATAGGCAGCGGTAGATATGAGCCACCATCTGGTTTGATTGGCAAGTATGATAATGTGCGGCGCCTTTGGGAAGACGAAGTTATAGGTATATTCTTGAGCCCTTATCTCGAACAGTTGGTAGTAGAGGGGAATAAGCTGCGCATCCTCGACCTCGGATGTGGCAGCGGAGATGGCTATGACCTGTTGATGGGAGTAAAGCGCCAAAACGTGACCACCTCTGAGCATAACGTAAATGTGATAAACCCAGACCTAATTGACACGTACCTAGGGTTCGACATAAACCCAAGCCTTATTGCGCAAGCCAATGCCATCCATAGTGGCAGCCCCGGGGTTGTTTTCGAGGAGATGGACTTTAACCGTTTGCCCTCCGAATTCAATGAGGAGGCACCCTACGATCTTTATTTCGCCGCCTATGGCACCCTCTCTCACAACAGCGACGATGAGACGGTCAGGCTTCTCAGCCAGATCGCCAAGCACGGCAGGGACGGCTCCATCATCCTGTGCGATTGGCTAGGGCGCTATTCCTATGAGTGGCAGCCACTATGGGCGAAAGACATGGAACAGAACAAGACCATAGATTACTTGATTTCCTACATCTACTCTAATGGGGACGTTGGCGAAAAGGAAATTAGCTCTTTTCCGCTGAGGCTTCTCAGCTCAAAAGAGACACTGGCAATCATTGAGGAAAGCAGCAGAGATGCAGGGGTAGAGATAGAGCCGGAGGAACTATTTGATAGGTCGATATTTATGGGACGCCACATAGATACGGCCCAATACAACCCCTGCTGCAAACCCATGAGACGCGCTTTGAACTCTCTTCTTGAGCCCAATATTCGCACCAACCTGGAGGACCTGACAGTAGACTACGTCCCCAAAGAGGGTTTTCCGGAACTGAATAGTTTCTACCAGAATTTGGAAGGATGCTGGAATGCCTTGGTGAGGTATACTATGGAGCTACTTCAGCATTTCGATGCTGAGGAACTTCGCCGCTTACTAGGGGCTGGTGGCGAGGCACTCGATGTCCCTTCGTTCTTGCGTCGTGCTCAAAGCGTTCCTGCCTCTCGCCTTGAGAGTACCTCTCAAACTAGCACAACAGTCACCCCGGAGCCAGCGCTGAAAGAAGCGATGCTCGAGATGGAGCGGGCTGTGACGGGTGCGAGCGCACTGAATATTGCTGACCCCCGAGCTAATATCATCGAACCGCAACTATGCTATTGTTTGAGGCAGTTGGAGATGGAGTTACAACAGGGAGAAGGATGCGGGCACGGTCTGGTCGCCATTCTTAAAGTCCATAAATAGGGGCGTTGTTCACGGCTGGAATCTGCTTTGCTGATGGGCTTTGCTTGTAAGTAGTGTTCCGTAGGATACATCACAGAGGGGTGCAGCAGACCTGTATAGGGAGAGGGAACGCGGGGTTGGGATGTTGTGAGCTTTGTCCCACAGCGGCGCCGGAAGTGACGTCCTGCGCCTTAGGCAATGATCAGATTGTTGTTCTAGATTGCGATATCCGTAATGAGGATGACCCTCAAGTCGCCGATCCTCACGTGAGCCTCGGCTACTCCGAGAGGTGTGGCCCCGGATCTGCTGAGAGGTTGGACGGAGATTTCGCCTATGCCATACCACATGGCAAGGAACCTATTCTGGCGCGTGATAGTGTGGGACTCGAGCCCACCTACTGCTAACGTCGCAACAGCAACTTATGCTTTGCTTCAGAGACAAAAGGTTTGGCAGACATAGCCGACGACATGAAGGATTGCTCCCAGGCCATATTCACAGTGCCGCCGATGGTTTCCGAAGGTATGCCCCCTCAGGCCAAAGCACCCACGATTCCCATAGTCCGAAGAAGGCCGAAAAGTGGATTTTGCCACAGACATTCTTCCACTGCCGCCCACAGGTATCGGGGGGGCAAAGCATCCCTTTTCCGCGCGAACAGGACCCTCCAGAGCTCTACGTCCCACTGCGGAAAGCCATGTCTCAAAGCAGGAATTTGAAGCCGGACGGCACAGTCGAGAAGGCTTAACTCTTCCCTCCAAGGAAGAGCTCTACTACTGCCGCATGCCCAGGAAAACACCGGACATCATGCGAAGGCAATGCAATTCGCAACCGACTTGTTAGCTTCTACCCGTGGTGCAATGGGAATAGAAGTTGACCTCGAGGAGGAGCCATCATCCCTTCCCCGGGACACAAGACGGATCATGCAGTACCGGAAAGGACAAATCTAATATAAGTCCTGAAAGCAAGACTCACTCCTGTGGATATGTCCCGCCTCATGACTTTCCTGGCTCTCGCTATATTTTGGTAATGCTCTTTTCCTTCACACCATTGTCGAGGCTCTGCTTGTAACAGGAGTTGTCATCTTTTCTGCATAGACGTATTTTCTACACCTAGGGCACAAGTTTAAGAATTGGCTAGGCAACCCTCTCTGCTTTAACATCTCCTCGATATGCTCTTCTATAGGTATGGGTAAGTAGTACTGCCCACAACGTTCGCAAAACAAACAGTATTCGGTAATGCCCTGGCTGATAGCTAGAAGTCTAACAGCCTCGATAAAGTCAGCAAATCTTACACCAGATGGACACGCCTTAGTACAGACATCACAGGTGGAGCAAAGCCAAACATGTTTTCCCTTCAAGATATCAAAGCCCAGCAACGCCTCTTCAACAATGGTCATAGGCCAGAGTTCAAAAGGGCAGCTAGCTACACATTTTCCACACTCCAGACAAAGATACGACTTAGTTTGATTGATAAGTTCATCAATAGGAGTTTCCATCGAAATTCCTCCTAGTCCAGATATTACCCCAAGTCTTTGCTTATATGCAAGAGGGATTGGCTCTCATATTTGGAAATCTGAACGGATAGCTTCAAGAGCCAGGGGGCCACGCCTATGGCCTCCTTCTCAAATTCAGACTGCGGTTCCTAGAGAATTGACTAGCTGTTAGCTCCGTCGGAATTCTCTCGCAGGGGGAAACCTTGGTCAACTTGATAATGGAATGAATCATCTTCCTTGACGACTGCTTTGGGCTAAGAACCCGGGACTCCACCACAACCAATCGAAATCGCCTGTGCCATGCCACGCTGCCTACCCAGCTACCATGCCTCCGTCTTATCGGCCAGTTCCCGCTCCCAACGAGGCTTCGCCTGGAGAAACGCTTTGAGTGCATCCCCAGATTGGCTACTTAGGCCGGAGGTTGACCTCCTTGCGTTCTACGAGGATCCTCTTTTCCCTCTCGGCGCAAGGCAAGACGAACGCAATTCTCATCATAGCGCTGATCTCTGAGTAGATACCTCAACATCTCAGTGAAGAAATTGCTCAGGAAATCTCAGCGGCTGATTCTCCTTGACACTGTTTGAATAAGCTACGCTTTGGGAGTAGAATGACGAGAATTTTGCATCTAGCTCACCGCGTGCTATAATTAGCCCCCACAAACTCAGGACCCAAAAATGGGGGTTGACCAACTAGCAAACGCATCCGTAATGCCGACAATCTGGAGTGATTTGAGCTTTGACCCAAAGAAATGCATAGGGTGCGAAGCCTGTGCCACTGCTTGTCCCCGGGGTGCCATCCAGATAACTGAGTACCCAGGATTTGAAACCATCACCTGCACCTTTGCGCCCTCGGGTTGTGTCATGCACACAACGCCGAACAGCAGAATTGAAAGGGGTTCCACTAGCCGATTTGGATTTAGCCAAGTCTCACTTCTCAATTTCAGCAAGTGACGGGAAGGTACTAGCTAAGCAGTGAGTAAGGAAGCTTGCCGGGAAGACTGGTGGAGAGTAAGGGATGGAGATGGTCACACAATAGGCGGGTGTACAAGGTGTTAAATCTGAAGGGGGTATTAGTATGCCGAAGCTAATATTGTTTGATCCTGACAAATGCACCGGATGCCGCAGGTGCGTATTAGCCTGTTCTCTTGCTAAGGAGGGAGTATTTAACTCCGAGAAGGCAAGGATAGGAGTTATATCCATTTGGGAAATAGGGATGCATGTGCCAGTATTCTGCCAACAGTGTACCAAGCCTCTTTGTGCCGATGTTTGTCCTGTAGGCGCCATATCACGCAACGAAGAGACTGGGGCAATGGTGCTAGACGCCAACCTCTGCATTGGGTGTAAGATGTGTGTGACTGTTTGTCCTCTTGCGGGTTGTCTCATAAACCCCGACGGAAGAACCATAATGAAGTGTGACTTATGTGGGGGAGACCCACAATGTGTTAAGTATTGCGAATTCGGTGCTCTTGAGTTTGTCGAGGCCGATGAAGTGGCTTATATCAAGAGAAAAGCAGGAGCAGATAAGCTGGCAGAGGCCTTGAAGCGAATTGCTTAGACAAGCGCCAAAACCCATGTGAAGGAAGCAGACATGAAAATCATATTTTGAGTTTGGACATAAGAAAGGAGAGGTGCTATGGGATATGCTGGAAAGATTCTAGCGATAGATTTGAGCAATAGAAAAGTCTCAGAGGAGGACGTCAGCGCCCAAGATTGCTTTGACTTCATTGGGGGACAAGGGATGAACATTAAGATTCTGCTAGACCAGATGGACCCTCTGATTGACCCACTCAGTGAAGGCAATATGTTGTCCTTTGGCACTGGGTTGTTAGTAGGAACACTAGCTCCGTCAGCTAGCAGGACTTCCATATCTGCAAAATCCCCACTCACTGGGTTATTGGGGAGTACAAGTAGCGGCCACTTCTGGGGGGCTAAGCTCAAATCATGCGGCTATGATTACCTAGTACTTAAAGGAAAATCACAAGATCCCGCCTATATCTTCATCGATAATGGTAAGGTCAACATCCTCGACGCTAAACATCTCTGGGGCAAAGATAGCTGGGATACTATAACAAGTATAAGGAACGAACTCAGGAATGAAGAGGTAGAGATTGCCTGTATTGGCGTGGGAGGAGAAAAGTTGGTGAGATTTGCGGCTGTTGAAAATGGCTTTTACTCTGGATGGGCTAGAACAGGACCGGGAGCCGTAATGGGCTCAAAGAATCTGAAGGCTATTGCCTTAAGAGGACACAAGGACATAACTGTATTTGACCCAAAAGGATTTCTCGATGCTGTAAATGAGGCAACCGACACAATAGTGAATCATCCCACATACAAACCGTGGAGGCAATACGGCTCCGTGCTAGCCGTGGACATATATTACGATTTGGGCGTAGTGATGGGCTACAATCAAAGTCAGGAGCTAAAGGAAGATTTCATCCAAACCATGGGCAGGGAAAACTTGTTGAAATACAAAAAGAGAAGCATGGCTTGTTCTGGCTGTCCTCTGGCCTGCGGCCAATGGGTCGAAATCGATGAGGGGCCCTACAAGGGTTTGAAGTTAAAAGCGATTGATATCACGCCTACGCTGGAGTTCGGCGCCAGATACGGCATCAGGAACCTTGCTGCTGTGGCCAAAGCTACTGAGCTTTTCCACCGATATGGAATCGACGGCACCAGTGCTGTGGCTTCTGTCGCCTTTGCCACTGAGTTGTTTCAAAAAGGCATAATAGCTAAGTCCGACACTGACGGCTTAGAACTTAACTGGGGAGACGAGGCACTCATCTTCGAACTCATGAGGAAGATAGCTTATCGAGAAGGCTTTGGGAACCTCCTTGCTGATGGTCCCGTCGAGATGGCCCGAAGCATAGGGAGGGATTCTGAGCAGTTTCTGACTACCACCAGGGGGTTAGAGACAACTTCTCGAGACCCAAGGTGCAGATGGGATGTATGGTCTTTTGGATATTTGGTGAATGCCCGGGGAGGAGACCATATGGGTGTACAGTCCCCTATAGAGAACCTACGAAAATCAGCTCCTGAGGGGGAATATTCCTACGAATTCAGTGCACCTGAAAAAGCCGTGGCTAAAGTCGACATCCTTGATGATTGGAAAGAGAAAACATTCGACTTCAAAAATGGTACCGTTAGCATTCCGCATATGGCAGCCTGGTCGCAAGACTTGGTGAATATCGTGAATGCCGCTGGTACCTGTATAAGGCCACCAATTCTTTGGTCCTTGGGCCCAACTATCTATGCAAGACTTCTGACCACCCTCACAGGTATAGAATTCTCGCCTGAGGATGTTAGAAAAGCAGGAGAGAGGATATCCAATATTCAGAGAATCTTCAATTTCAGAGCAGGAGAAAAAAGGGAGGACATCAAGTTTGCTCCAAAATTCTATAACGCGCCTATCAAAGGAAGACAATTGGACGAGGACAAAGTAAACGAAGTCTTAAATCAATACTATGAAGTCCGCAATTGGGATCCAACAACAGCACTACCTAGAGAAGAAGAACTGAAGGAATTGAATTTGGATAGGTTCGCCTGGAGCAAACTCAGTTAACTATAAATCCTCCAGTTGGCCTTTGTTTTCGTCGATGAGTCTTAGATGCTCGGGCTCGAGGCGGGCTAGTTGTGAAGCCTCGTGGTCAACTTCGTATGGCTCCCCGACGCAGATTTTCCCACACTCCTCCACCCTCCCCTTCGTCGGATCATCAGTATAGAAAAGCTTCTGACGTGCTTCGACGATGCCGAGGTCAAAAGGCATGGTAAAGTAGAGGTCAGCAAGCACCTTTTCCATATCTAGTTCGTATAAAGCGCCCCAACCAACTGGTTTACCCTTTCCGTATTTGGTCACTGGGAGGAGACTCAGAAGGTTCGCTATGCTCAAATGGGCAGTACTACGACAGACCTTGAAAGGCGTCACGCTGATAAGGAAGTCACTGCGCAAGACCACATTGGGTATCCAGAAGTTTGGCAGAGCGAGGAACTGCGACAGAGGGTTTTCAACCTCCACAAAGATGGAATCTCTGACATCAAGCATAAGTACATGACGAAATTCATATCCTAACTCCTGATATACAGGGTAGATCGATTCCCCACTGCGAGTGCCATCAGCAATGATGATATCAGCATCGCTCACTTTCCTGATCCCCTCCACAATATTCTTCAGGATCTCAGGGCTGGTTGTTACGGGATACGGCAAAGAGTAACCGGCACAAGGCTTGATTAGGACGCGCCTCGCAGTCGAAAGCTGAGGCGGCGGTGCGAAAACAAACTCAGAATCCTTGAAAATCATGCTGTCCAGTCTGTCGGATCTGCCTAGTGCTTGGATTTCGCTGACTACAAAGCCGCTTCCAACACAGCGATTTCACTGCCGACTGGGAGAGTCCCCGATTCCAACCCCATTTCGCTCGACTCCAGCTTCCTTACATTCTTCTTACCTTTGAGAAAGTCAGCAACGCTCGCTATAGGATAAGCACACTTCAGCGTTCTAAAATGCATTGGGATAATTAGCTTCGGGTTTAGTTGATCACATACTCGGCCTGCCTCAGCAGCATCAATGGTGACAACGCCGCCCACAGGAACAAACAACACGTCTACAGTACCAACTTCGTCGATCTGAGACTGGCTAAGGATATGTCCCAAATCACCCAAGTGGCAGAGTTTTATGTCATCCACGGTGAAGCAAAAGACAATATTGGCCCCCCTAAGCTTACCGTTGGACGCATCATGATAAGCAGCGATGCCCTTAAACTCAATTCCCTTGGCAGTCTTCAAGCCACTGCCTTTGACCACCTCTGGCTTCCCTTGCACTGCTGAAACGTTATTGTGGTCGGCATGGTCGTGGCTGACCACGACAATATCAGCAGCTTCCTTGATTGGGGAATGACTGATACCTCCACCGACAGCATAAGGGTCAGTAATTATCCTTACCCCCTCCTCAGAGGTAATCAAGAAGCAAGCATGACCTAAGCACTTTATGACCATGTAACGCCTTCACCTCGCTAAGGATAAAGCTAACTCAATCAAGGTTCTTACACCAACCCCAGTAGCCCCCTTCACCACGTAACCACTCTCTTTGCTGCTAAGTGAAGTGCCAGCTATGTCAATGTGCACCCAAGGGGTACTGTCAACAAATTCACTTAAGAAAAGGGCAGCAGTTATAGCTCCTCCGTATTTGTTCCCGGTATTCTTAACGTCCGCAATTTCACTTTTGTTTTGCTCCTTATACTCCTCAGGCATAGGCATTTGCCATAGCTTTTCTCCAGACTTCTCGGCTGCTCCAATAACCTCGTTCAATAGCTCCTGATTGTTGGTAAAGGCCCCGCTGTAGCCATTGCCCAAAGCAACGCGACATGCTCCAGTTAAGGTAGCCAAATCCACCAATGGAGACAAGCCTTGTTTCACCGCATAGCTTAACGCATCAGCTAGAATAAGCCTTCCTTCAGCATCGGTGCTCATAACCTCTATGGTCTTGCCATTCATCGCTTTCAATATGTCTCCAGGCTTCAAGGCAGTACCACTGGGCAGATTCTCGGTAGCCGGGACAACAACAGTAACGTTAACCTTGGGGTTCAGTTGAGCAATAGCACTCAGTGCTGCTATGCCTGCAGCGCCACCAGCCATATCGTCTTTCATATCACCCATGCCCTCCGACGGCTTGATGGAAATGCCCCCAGAATCAAAGGTTATGCCTTTGCCGAGAAAGCCAACGGCTTTTTCAGAACCCTCGTCTCCCCTATAGCTGAGAGTTATCAGCTTTGGTGGTTCCTGGCTTCCCTTTGCCACTCCCAGAAGTGCCCCCATCCCCATTGCTTCCATGTCCTCTAAGTCGAAAACATCAAGCTCCAACCTATGCTTATCAGCTATTTCCTTGGCTATGTCAGCCATTCGACTGGGCGTCATATGATTAGCTGGCTCATTAACCATGTCACGAGCTAGACAAGTAGCTTCTGCCATTATTCTCCCTTTGTGAACGCCACGCTCGACCACCGGAATTTTGCTCTCCTCCCTCCCTACTATTAGCATTTCCCCAATGTCCTTATAGTCCCGGCTCTTATATTTGCTGAAGTCATAGAGCCCAAGGATAGCGCCCGCCGTTATTGCTTCGCCTGATGCTTCAGGCTCAACTCCTCCCACTCCAGCACCATGAAGTATCGTAGCTATCCTATGACAATTTAGCTTTCGTAAGGAGCGACAGAATCCCCCCGCTACCCCACGAATCTTGTCTAGATTGAAATCCTGCTGTCTACCCAACCCGGCAACAGCAACCATCCTCGCTGGCAACTTACCAAGCGTGTGAACTATACCAACCTCTCCAAATTTGCCCTTGAACTCACCTTTGCCAATGAGATCGCTAATAG
>CAYVSN010000028.1:0-9560 GCA_964453875.1 uncultured Dehalococcoidales bacterium | reverse complement strand
AATTGTCTGACTTGTTCGATTGTTTGTAGATTCCTATCGTTCATGATCAGTCGCACGTCCCAATCATAAACGAGTCGCCCTAAGTTCTCAGGCCCATCTTGTATTGGAAGAGACTCCTGTACAATTGTTTCTTAGGCTATGATATAATTTTAGGCAATTTCAAATCAGAGGACGGGTTCTTGGATAAGGAAAAGAAAGAAGGCATAATCTCGCAATTCAGGCTTCACGTAAATGACACTGGGTCTACCAGAGTTCAGGTAGCCCTGCTTAGCGAGGGAATAGACCAAATAAGCGACCACCTGAAAGCAAATTCCCATGACTATCACTCTCAACGTGCGCTTCTTAAGCTTATAGGGCGACGCAAGAGATTGCTGGCCTATCTTAACAGAACGGAGCCTGAGGAGTATCATTCTCTTATTACGAAGTTAGGCTTAAGGAAGTAGTCGAAGATCTAGCAAGATGTCCCAGACCTTTTCTTGTTCACTAAGCAACCGAACATTCACCGTTGAAGTAGGAAAACTTGCCCTACAGGCCGATGGTGCTGTTACCGTTCGTTATGGGGACACAGTGGTCTTGGTTACCGCTTGTGTCAGCCATGAGCCTGTAGAAAAAGCAGATTTTGTGCGACTGACGGTGAACTATGAGGAAAAACTTTACGCCGCAGGAAAAATACCGGGCAGCTTCATCAGAAGGGAGGGACGCCCCAGTGAGGAAGCAACCCTGACCAGCCGGCTTATTGACAGATGTTTGCGGCCCCTCATTGCCAAGGAATTCAATCATGAAATCCAAATCATAGCTACTGTTCTTTCCGCCGACAAAGAAAGCGACCCAGACATCTGTGCCCTTGTTGGAGCCTCAGCAGCTCTGACTATGTCCGGCGTCCCCTTTTCTGGGCCGGTATCAGCAGTGCACGTTGGCCATTTAGATGGCAATTTAGTCATAAATCCTAGCCTAAGCCAGATGGAGGATAGCCTGATTGACTTGGTTGTCGCGAGCACTAAGCAAGCCATAGTGATGGTAGAGGCAGGGGCCAAGGAGAGCTCCGAAGAGATCATACTGGAGGCAATTCAATTTGGCCATGAAGCCAATCAGGAAATAATCAAACTCCAAGAGGAACTACAGCAAGCTTATGGCAAGGCGAAAATAGTTACTAGTGCTAAGGGAATTGATCCTGAACTTACAAATCTTCTCCTCGCCGCCGTTGGAGATAAGCTAAGGCAGACTGTCGAGCAAAAGGGAAAATCACAACGGGAACAAGCTTGGTCGCTGGTTCAGGAGGAAGCCATACAGAAATTGGCTGATTCCTTCACCGAAGAGGAAATCATTCCTGCGCTTGAGGCTCAGTTCAGGGCAGAGGCAAGGAAGAAGATACTAGAAGAGAGGCGGCATCTAGATGGTCGTCAAGCAAATGAGATTCGCCCTATTAGTTGTGAAGTGGGCCTCTTGCCTCGGGCCCACGGTTCTGGTCTATTCGGGCGCGGTGAAACACAGGTGCTAACCGTCACCACTTTGGGGTCCACGAATAGGGAACAACTACTGGATGGATTGGGCATAGAGGACACAAAACGCTTCATGCATCACTACAATTTTGCTCCCTTCTCTACCGGTGAAGTAAGGAGGGTGGGTGCAGCTAGCAGGCGAGAAATTGGGCACGGCGCTTTGGTCGAGCGTGCTATGGCTCCCGTGCTGCCCCCAGAGCAAGATTTCCCTTATGCTATTCGTTTAGTTTCCGAAGTCCTCAGTTCCAGTGGCAGTACTTCTATGGCTAGTGCATGCGGTTCGACGCTTGCCTTAATGGATGCTGGCGTACCTATTAAGGCGCCTGTAGCTGGCATAGCCATGGGCTTCCTTAGCGGCGAGGACAGTGACTACGTTATCCTCACTGACATTGAGGGTGTGGAGGATGCCTACGGTGACATGGATTTCAAGGTCGCAGGCACATCCCGAGGAATTACTGCTCTACAGCTTGATATCAAACTCCAGGGTATAAAGACTCAGATTTTGGCTGAATCCTTAGATAGGGCTCGCCAAGCCCGCTTAGAGATATTGGATAAGATACAGCAAACCATTAGTGGCAGCCGCCCCGAACTTAGCCCTTATGCACCAAGGATGTACAAGATAGATATCAACCCAGAAAAGATTGGCAGCCTTATTGGCCCTGGAGGCAAGACCATAAGATCCATCATAGATGAGACCAAAGCCACCATAGATGTGAAGAATGACGGCACCGTTACCGTTGGCTCGCCTGACCAAGAAGCGGCTCAGAAAGCAATAAAGATGATACAAGACTTGACTCAGGAGGTGAAGCTGGGGGATGTTTATACCGGGAGGGTAACCCGGGTGCTGAGTTTTGGTGCCATGGTTGAGATCCTTCCAGGAAAGGAAGGTCTAGTCCATATAAGCGAACTCGCTGAACACCGCGTTCCTAAAGTCGAGGATGTTGTTAGAGTTGGTGATGAGATAATGGTCAAAGTCACCGAAATTGACAATCTGAATAGAATAAACTTATCACGTAGACAAGTTTTTGAAGGGCTTTCTCGAATTCCTGGTGCTAGGACAGAGGATTCCTTAGTGCCCAGACACCGCTCGCCGAGGGAACCAAGGTATTATAAGGGCAATCGCCGTACCCACCACAATAAATAGCGGCCGGTACGCAGGGGGAGGAATATGGAAGTGACAAGGGTAGTCGTTAATGGGGCTTTAGGTAGGATGGGCCAAGAGGTGATCAAGGCTGTGGTTCGTGAGCCTGAACTGAAGGTGGTTGGTGCGGCGGAGAAGAATGTAACCCAGAAATATCTTCCCTTGGCTGATACTGGAGAGCTGGTACCCTTCTCTTCGGATTTGGAATCTCTTCTGAAGAGCTGCAATCCTCACGTATTAGTAGATTTTACCACCGCTGAAGCCTCTATTGAGGCTGCTCGCTTAGCCACTAAGCAGAAAGTGAATCTGGTTATAGGCACCACAGGGCATTCTGAGGAGAATGTGGCAGAGATCGAACGTCTATGTCAGGAGAACGGTGTTGGGGCTGTGGTGGCACCTAATTTTTCCTTGGGAGCAGTTCTTTTGATGCATTTGGCAAAGATTGCCGCTAGATTCTTCGACCATGCTGAGATTCTGGAAATGCACCATGATAAGAAGATTGACGCCCCGTCTGGGACCGCTATAAACACAGCTAGAGGTATGCTAAAGGCACGTAACAAATCATTCATCTTCCCCAAAACAGATAGGCAGATAATTCAAGGCACCAGGGGCGGGCAAATCGAAGGGATAGCTATTCACAGCTTGCGCTTGCCAGGATTCATGGCTGGGCAAGAGGTCATCCTAGCGAAGACGGGAGAAACCCTCAGCTTGCGCCATGAGATTATCAGTCGAGAGTCGTATATGCCTGGTGTCATCCTGGCGGTCAAAGAGGTGACTAACCGCAAAGGGCTGGTTTATGGATTGGACGCCTTGCTAAACCTGTAAAGGGAAGAACTATGGAAGAGTTCAATGTCGCTATAGTTGGTGCCACCGGGCTTGTAGGGCAAGAATTTCTCAAGATACTCGATCAACGGAATTTCCCTGTAGCTTCAATTAAGTTATTGGCTTCGGAGCGTTCCTCGGGGACAAAGCTTTTCTTTAATCACCAGGAAATTGAAGTCGCCGAGGCTGAACCAAAGATATTCCGTGGAATTGATATCGCCCTTTTCTCGGCAGGTGCTGATATTAGTCGTCAACTATCACCTCTAGCTGCTGAAGCTGGTGCTGTAGTTATTGACAATAGCGCTGCCTTCAGAACGGAGCCGCCGGTTCCTTTGATAGTTCCTGAAGTAAATCCTAGAGATATGGAATGGCATAACGGAATAATTGCCAATCCAACTTGCACCACGATCCAGTTGGTGGTGGCTCTTTATCCCTTGCACAAGGTGAATCCCATAAAACGCATTGTTGTGAGCACCTATCAATCAGTATCGGGCAGTGGTGCGGCAGCCGTTAACGAGCTGACCACTCAAGCTAAACTAGTCGTAGAAGGGCATAGCATTTGTCCGCACGTCTACACGCACCAAATAGCCTTCAACTTGTTGCCGGAGGTAGACGTTTTTATGGGCAATGGCTATACTAAGGAAGAAGGGGGAATGGTAGAAGAAACACGAAAAATAATGCATGCTGAGGACATGGCTGTTTCAGCAACATGCGTTAGGGTTCCTGTCTACTTTGGGCACAGCGAGGCAGTTAATGTGGAGTTTAGCTCGCCGATAACAGCCGAAGAGGCGCGGAAGATCTTGGCCCAGGCACCTGGGGTTAAAGTAATTGACGACCCTAGTGTCAGTCTTTATCCGCAACCTTGGGCAGCTACCGGGTCAGATCATGTATTTGTGGGCAGGATTCGAGAAGATGCCTCCTGTAGCAACGGACTGGTCATGTGGATAGTAGCCGATAATTTGCGCAAAGGAGCGGCACTAAACGCTGTGCAGATTGCTGAGGAAGGACTACGGATGGGTTGGATAACACCCAAGGATTGGTCGTTTAGAAAATGAAAAAGCTGGGTCGCTTATTGACTGCTATGGTTACGCCCTTCGATGCTGAGGGCAAAGTTGAGTATCAACAAGCCAAGAATCTTGCTAGAGCTTTGCTTTATTCTGGCAGCGATGGCCTTGTGGTGTCAGGTACTACTGGGGAATGCCCCACTCTTAGCTCGGAAGAGAAACTGCGACTTTTCGCTGAAGTCAAGTCAGCCATAGCCGACCGTGGAACAATAGTGGCGGGCACTGGCAGCTATAGCACCAGAGAAAGCCAGGAACTAACCAAGGAAGCAGAGAAAATTGGAGTTGACGCTTGCATCTTAGTGGTTCCCTATTATAATCGACCAACTCAACAAGGACTACTTGAGCATTTCAAAGCCATCGCGGAGAGTAGCACCTTGCCTTGCATTCTCTACAATGTTCCATCACGCACAGTTACCAACCTCGCTACCGAGACTGTAATCAAGCTGAGTCAAATCGACAACATTGTCGGGGTAAAGGAAGCGAGCGGTAACCTTGCTCAAGTAGCTGGCATCATACAAGGAGCGGGAGATGACTTCTTGGTTTACAGCGGCAATGATGGCGACACATTACCCATACTTGGTTTGGGCGGCTACGGTGTGGTTGGTGTTGCTTCGCACCTGGTAGGAAACCAGATAAAACAAATGATGCAAGCATTCCTCAGCGGCGGAGTGGGGGAGGCGGCGGCCATCCACCGGCATTTGCTTCCTCTAGTCAATGCACTCTTCATCGTTCCCAATCCCATGCCAATCAAATACGCACTGAACTGTGTGGGTTTTTCGGTGGGCAAACCTCGCTTGCCTTTGACCGAGCCTGATGAGAAATCAGCCGAGATTATTCAGGCAACGTTAAGGGACTATAAGATTGATTTGCCCATGCCGTCAAAAGTCATTGAGGAAGCATAGATCTCGCCTTTATCACTTGCTGACGCTTCGGGCCTACCGAAACTAGACCGACAGGGCAACAAATGATTTCCTCAAGCCTGGCTACATAATGGCGAGCCTCTGCTGGCAACTCATCAAAATTGCGAATTTCACTTATCGGCCCTTGCCAACCCGCTAGCTCTTCGTATATAGGTTGGCATTTCTCTAACATTTCCACATTCCCAGGGAAGCAATGCAAGACCTTGTCTCCAAATCGGTAAGCAGTGCATATTCTAACCGAGGGGAAAGCATCGAAAATGTCGAGATGAGTCAAAGCTATTTCGGTAAAGCCATTTACCTGGGCACTGAAACGGCTGGCAACGGCATCAAACCAACCGCACCTCCGTGGCCTGCCCGTAGTAGCGCCATATTCATGAGCTTTTTCCCGAATCAGTTCGCCAACTTCGTCCCTTAGCTCAGTAGGCATAGGCCCTCCGCCGACTCTAGTGGTATAAGCTTTAAACACGCCAACGACATGACCAATTTGCATGGGGCCTATTCCCGTTCCAAGAGAGCCGCTCCCGGCCAGTGGCGAAGATGAAGTCACATAGGGGTAAGTGCCAAAGTCTGGGTCGAGCAAAGTTCCTTGAGCTCCTTCTAGCAAAATTAGCTTCCCTGTCCTCACTGCCTCATGAAGCATATAAGTGGTCTCCCGAATAAAAGGAGCCAGTCGCTCTCCGTAACGGCAATACTGTTGATAAATCTCTTCAAGTGACAAAGGTGGGACTTCGTACACTTTTGTCAGAATGGCATTCTTAAATTCAAGGATTGACTCCAGACGGCTCAAGAATCCGCTTTTGTCTAACAGATCCCCAGCACGAATTCCTAATCGAGCCACCTTATCAGCAAAGACAGGGCCGATCCCTCTACGCGTGGTACCCAAAGCCCTTCCCCCACGTCTTTCCTCCTCCAGTCGATCAAGAAGAGTGTGATAAGGCATGATGAGATGGGCGCGGTCACTAATAACAAGGCGGCTCGTTTCCACTCCGTGCCTCTGGAGTTCATCGATTTCGCCAAGAAGGTTCGCTGGGTTGACAGCGACCCCGTTGCCGATAATACAGGTTACCTGGGGACAAAAAATGCCTGAGGGGACGAGATGTAGTCCGAACTCACCATAGGGGCCAATCACCGTATGGCCGGCATTGTCCCCTCCGGAGAAACGGACTACCATATCTACTTTCTCAGCTAGAAGGTCAACCACTCTCCCTTTGCCTTCGTCACCCCACTGACCGCCTACGACAGCTATGACAGCCATTTAACCGCCTCCAGCCTTAGCTTTCCGCCACAAGTAGAATAGCCTTTCAACTACAGTGACATAAACAAAGACCACCAAGATGCATAAAGCGATGAAAACCTGATCTAAGATTAAACCTGCAGCTAACACTATAACCCTTTCGGCTCTGGTAAACAAGCCAACATGACATTCCAACCCTGCTCCCTCTGCTCTGGCTCTGATATAGCTAACAAGGAAGGAGCCGACTAAAGCAGCAAAAACAAGCACAATTTCCAAATTTGCCCCTGTTGACATATACCAAACCAGAAGGCCACAGAATATAGCTGCTTCGGAAATGCGGTCAGTTACAGAATCCAAAATAGCGCCGAACTGCGTGGTTCGTTTGGTGAAGCGAGCTAAAGCTCCGTCGAGGAGATCAAATAAACCAGCAAGCAGAATGAGTATCCCGGCGGCAAGAAAGTGATGAATGGCAATAAGGCAAGCTGCACCAATATTAATTGCTAGCCCAAGTAGAGTGAGAACATCGGGCTTCAGTCCAGTTCTGCTCAAGACTCTGAGTGTAGGTCTAGTAATACGTGAAGCTAAATTCCCCCGAAGCTCCGCCAGACTACTCATCTAAGCTAATCTATTATCCCCTGTTCTTGTAGGAAGTCAACTACGCCTTGGATTTGCTCTGCCTCATTCCACTCAGCAATTTCGCAGACCCTTACTGCCTCGTGAGGTAGGTGTTCAGCTACCGTGCTCCAATTTGCATCCCCTTTGCCCGGAGGGCGGTGGTCAGAAATGCTAAGAACATCGTGCAGATGGATGCCAATCATTTTATCTCCAAACCGTGAGAGCCATTGTTCGTGTGGGGTAAATCCAAGCCGTTGGTTTACTTCAGCATGGCCCACATCATGCCAATACCCAACTAGGCTCCCCTCTACCTCTGTTAGTAGCTCCTCCATTTCATCTATGTTTGGTATCTCATGGAAATAGAACCTAGTCTCAAGACCAAGCATTATTCCTTTAGCCTGACTATATTCGCTGAGTTCTCGTAGGCTTTTTCTTGCTGCTACAAGATAAGGAGGAGCTCTTGAAATACGTTGATAAGTGAGCCCCCTTTTGACCTCGTTATATTTTTCACTTTGAGTAGCATTTTGTTGGCACAGCCGACGCAACTCATCGTCCAGACCAAGGTCAATTGGGACTTCTCCCATATGAAGAACGATTGCCTTGGCTCCTACTTGCGAGGCTAGGTCTATCGTTTTCTTTGCAAAGCTGACTGCCTCCTCTCTTTCATTTTCCTCGGGAGAGCTCAAAGAAAGATCGGCTATTGGGACGCCTTTGGATGAGAGTACTGCCGGAGAGGGAGAATGGATGCTTGAAATAGGAATAGAGGTTTGGACAAGCTCGGATAATCGTTGAGGAGAGAGGGAGGCATTTACTTCCACGTGGCTAAAGCCGAATTCCTTGACTTTGGCGGCAAATTCTGCCATGTTGTCGAACCTACCCTTGGCCCACATGGTGGAAAGGGCAACTTTAGGCAAATTTGGCCCCTTTCTTACAAAAGCTGTTGTTCTACCTCTCTATAGACCTCAAGGGTCTTTTGTGCCGTTTGTTCCCAGGAGAACTTGGCCGCTTGGTCCATCCCCTTTTCTACAAGGCTTTTGCCAAGCTCCTTATCAGTGAGAACCTTATCCAGAGCCTTTACCAGCCCCTCAATATCCTCGGGTGAAACCTTGATTGCTGCCCCGTCTACTACCTCTGGCAATGAGGAGCTATCAGAGGTTATCACTGGGCAGCCACAAGCCATCGCCTCCAGGGGAGGAAAACCAAAACCTTCACACAGTGAGGGAAGAACGAAGCACTCAGCATTGCAGTAGTAGGCTCTCAAATCTTCCCCAGAGACAAACTCGGTGAATATCACTTGCCCGCCTAAATTCAGGGACTTTATTACCTCCATAGTTTGTTCCCTGAAATCTGTCTCCTTCCCCCCAGCCTTGCCTACTTTGACCAACTTTAGGTCTCTAAACTGCTTTCGTTCCTTCAGCTTTCCAAATGCTCTGATTAAGGTCGGCAGGTTCTTTCTAGGCTGTTCCGAGCCAACGAAGAGGATGTAAGGATACGCAAAGTGACTAGGCTGAGCCGAGGCCCTAAAAATTGTATGGTTGATACCTTCATACACAATGCTTATCTGTTCTTCAGGTATTCTAAGGTAATACATTAGGTCTCTCTTAGTAGCCTGGGATACTGCAATTATTCTCGTTGCCTTTGTGACGCCCTTATAATCAAGGTTCAGGTAGAATCTATCCCTAGAATTGGGACGATGAATATATGTTCCGTATCCCTTGAGATCAAAATACCTTATGAGGTCATGGACGGTTATGATGTAGGGTGTCTTGAGGAACTTCCCATAGCGCCCCAGGTGCTGGTTAGGAAGATGGACTACTCCACTCAATTTGTTGAGCATCTTTATGAAATTCCAGTCATCCAGGATAGCCCTCAATGCTTCTCCTGAGAACCAGGAGATATTAAACCTCTCGCGAATGTGCTGATGAATGTCTGAATAGACCTTGGGGACGTCCAGCCTTTCAGAAAGTCTCTGGGCATAAAGATCCATTGAGCCAGACCCTGTTGTTACCACCAAGGTTACCATTGCAGTCACCTAAACGCATTGGGTCCAATTAGGCCTCATCAAGCAAGGTAACACAAGAATCGATTGCCTTTGAGCTATATTTGCCCAGCTATCTTCCCTTGACTCAACCCCTAATCTGAACCAACTGTGGTTCAGGCAATGAAACTGGGCCCTCTTGCTCCTGTCCTGTGATGAATGCCTCAGTTTTGAGGCGAGCTTCATCATCGGAATACTGGATTGGCGGGGATTTCCTGAAATAAGCT
>CAYVSN010000027.1:0-9569 GCA_964453875.1 uncultured Dehalococcoidales bacterium | reverse complement strand
TGACCCAAATACTCACAGCTGTTCAGATCTACTTTTTCCTCTAAATTCATTTTGCTCCTCCTTATGCCTTTTGTTTTTTGTACCTCTCTCTAAGCTCCCTCTTCAATATCTTCCCCGTTAAGGTAGTTGGGAATTCAGAAACGAAATCGACCTTTCGCGGGAGCTTGAAGCCGGGCAATCCCTTGCTGCGGCAATATTCCCTGATTTCCTCTTCGCTAGCTTCGTGCCCCTCTTTTAGCCGCACCACGGCGGTTACAAGTTGTCCATACAGGTCGTCAGGGATTCCGATGACTGCTACCTCAGCCACCTTAGAATTGCTCAGTATCACATTTTCCACCTCCGGGGGAGCGATATGCTCTCCCGCGCTTACTATAATATCATCGCTCCTATCAGCGAGGTAGAAATATCCCTCCTCATCGTAGTAGCCCAAGTCGCCAGCGCAAGCCCATTCTCCCTTCTTGGCCGCCGCCGTTTTCTCAGGGTCTTTATAGTATCCTTCAAACGATATGTCGCTCTTAACCCATACATCGCCAACCTGATGGGGCGGGAGTTCATTTCCCTCCTTGTCGAAGATCTTCACGTCCACCCCGGGTATTGGCTTTCCGATGCTATCAGGCTTCTTACCTAGGTCCTGATGTCTCAGGGTTGTTGCTGGACCTGTTTCCGATGAGCCATAGCTATTGCTTAGCCGCACCCCCTGAAAATAGCCAAGCATCTTCTCTATCACGGTTGGGTAGAGCATGGCTGATCCGCTTCCTAGAGAGGTCACGCTGCTCACATCATATTTATCACGCGCCTCCTCAGGCAGGTCAAGTATCTTTGCCAGCATGAACGGAACTAACGAAGAGGTGCTGACTTTCTCCGTGTCCATTAGCTGTAATACTTCTTCAGGGTCAAAGCCCTTCGACTTATAGACTACATTTGCTCCACCGTACCAGAATGTGATGGAAGTGCTCCAGATTGAGTTTGAGTGAACCAGTGGCATAAGAACCAAGAGAACCCTATCCTCAGGCTTTATTCCTGCCCTTCCTGTCCCCCGCATCATGGCGTTCTTCATATTATTCATCAGCGCTCGAGAAGAAGTGACTACTCCCTTGGGCAACCCTGTAGTTCCTGAGGTATAGGCAATATAGGCAGCATCTGCTGGTTTCACATCAGCCTCAGGGTTCTCGTCCGATTTGGATAGGAAATCCTCATATCGGGTCATGCCATCGCCGTTTTTTCCAACGACTATGTAGTTCTCCGAGGGAATGTTCTTGAGATTGGGCATCATAGGCCTAACTGTGTCTAGAAGATCGCTATCTACAAATAGGCAAGTGGCGTCACAGTGGTTGATGATGAACTCCATCCGCTCAGCGTCAAGGCGGTAGTTTATGGGAACCAGGGTTATGCCCACTCTTAGCAGCGCCTGAATAATCTCAAGCCCTTCCAGGCCGTTGTAGGTCACATAGGCTATGTTATCCCCCTTTTTGAACGCCCTTTCCAACAGCCCGTTGGCAAGGCGATTTACGCGGCTGTCAAGCTCCTCATAGGTTATGCGCTGGTCGAAGTAGACCGCTGCTGTTTTGTCAGGATACTTCCAGGCGCTTATCCTTAAACCATCGCTAGCATTCATCTTAACCCTCCCCTTTTTGTTTTCTTTGTTTCATATTGAGCTGAGACGAAATAAGATATTTTGCGATATCTTTGGCAAACTGTCAAGCTTTGACTAGCGGCCTGTCAACGGCGGGTTTCGGGCATTTCATTTGGTTTTGCTTGGATAGTGCCGCTACCTTGCCCTCCCTGGTCAGAGGGTCATCATACTGCCAGCGATCCCTAGGAATTTGGCGTTCCCTGTCGTCCGACTTCAAATGGCCCCTGCTGCATTTCTTTGGCAAGCTCCAAAACGCTGTGTGATTGAGCTTCGATGGTTGTCCTCATCGGTGTAAGCTGACAGGGGAATACCCTTGGCTCGCTCAAGAGTTATGGTGCGCTTGGCTACGTAATGGCCAACGCTGCGGGTGCTTCTGCTGAGGGGCACCACGCTTACTTCGGCCATGACGTATCCCTGCATACCGGGAATTGGATTTTAGCGTTGGTTTCCTGGTATCAGCAAGGTCTCCGTCCTTGGCAACTCCATTTGATAGCATTTCCTGGCGAAGGCGAATAGGAGACGGTGGGTGGGGGGGGGCAATTGAAGGCGCAGAGTGCGCTGTCGAGGTGGGCTACAGATTTATATGGGCAGCCATGCAGATCCTGGAATAACGCTACTGGGGCAAGAGGCGCACCTCTCAGCCCCTCTAAGACCTTCAGACAGAGCTTAGAGCAAAACGTTTAGCTTTTGAAATAAGAGGTTCGATACTATCTCGTTCTAACCCCGTCCCTTGTAGCGCAAGAATTCTTGTATGAGCAGCGGAATTACCTGATGGAGGTCAGCAACTATCCCATAGTCTGCGATTTGGAATATCGGTGCTTTGGGGTCTTTGCTTATAGCTACTATCAGCTCTGAGTCCTGGATTCCTACTATATGCTGTATGGCGCCTGATATTCCGCAAGCAATGTACAACCTCGGCCTCACGGTTTTTCCTGTCTGACCAATCATGCGAGCGCTGGGAGCCCATCCGGCCTCGACAGCATCACGGGTCGCCCCCACCTCGGCACCCAACAGCTCAGCAAGCTTACCGAGCATTTTGAAATTCTCTGCTGACCCTATCCCCATACCCCCGGAGACAATTCTTTCAGCCTGTTCCAGCCCGATTCCCCTTCTCGTCTCCTCAATTACCTCTAATCTACTGACTCTCATATCCTTATCTTCGATACGCGCCGGGATGCTGATGATTTCGCCTTTCCTGGTGCCCTTTTGCAGTGGCTGCATTACGCCAGGCTGCACAGTTGCCATCTGAGGTCTGTGCTTTGGGGTTACTATGGTAAGCATAAGCTTGCCACCAAAGGCGGGGCAAGTCTGCTGCAGTAATCTCGTCCCTTCATCTATGTCTAGGCTGGTACAATCTGCGCTAAGTCCTGTGCCCAACCTTCTAGCAATCCGTGGAGCTAAGTCTCTTCCGACATAAGTTGCCCCGATAAGCAATATCTCTGGCTTGTGTTCCATTACCTGGCTCGCTATTATCCTGGTGTAAATATCTGTTCTATAATGTCTTAACTCTTGGCTATCAGCCCAAAGCACCTTATCAGCGCCATAATGTATTAGCTCTGTACACAGCTTGCCGGCTTTTTCGCCAAGCAAAATCGCAGTCAAGTCTACACTCAGTCTATTGGCCAACTCCCTTCCCCTGCCAAGCAGCTCGAGGGATACCCTTCTCAATCTCCCGTCGTTTTGCTCGGCAAAGACCCATACGCCTCGGTATTCATTCAGACTCATTGTGCTGCCTTTAGATATAGTCCCTCAAATCAGGTTCCTCTCCTTCAGCTTCGCTAGAAGTCCTTGAACCATATCCTCCATTGAGCCTTCTATGAGCTCAACTTGCCCCTTCCCAAATTCGGGTTTATACATTTTGCCCATCTTGGTTGCTGAACCATTAAGGCCCACGCTGTGCTCATCAAGACCCAAATACGCGGCGCCCCATGTCTTAACCTCTTTTTCTCTGTACGACTGCATAATCTGCTCAATGGATGGGATGCGCGGCTCATTGATTTCCCTGATTACTGTAACCAAGGCCGGTAGTCTGGTCTCCATCAACTCATAGCCCTCCTCGAAAACTCGTTCCGCCCTCAGCATTTCTCCTTGTATCTCGACTCGCCGAGCATAAGTAATTTGAGGCAAGTCCAGGAATTCGGCAAGTTCGGCCCCCACCTGGCCCGTATTTCCGTCCAGCGTCTTCGTGCCGCAGAGGATCAGATCAAAATGGCCTAGCTTCTTTATGGCGCTTCCCAGCGTAAAGGAGGTTGCCAAAGTGTCGGCTCCGGCAAAGGCCTTGTCACAAAGCAGTATTGCCTCATCCGCGCCCATAGCCAACGCATCCCTTAGGGCTACCTCAGCTTGAGGAGGACCCATGCTTACTACCAGAACATTCCCCCCATGCTCTTCCCTAAGAGACAATGCTTCTTCAAGAGCATTGCTATCCTCAGGGTTGATTATGCTTGGCACCCCTTCCCTGATGAGGACCCCCGTCTCGGGGTCTATGCGCACATCGTTGGTCTGGGGGACTTGCTTCAGACATACAATTATGTTCAATTTCGCCTGCTAGCTTTGTTTTCTCAGCGCAGCAAACTGGCGGCTATTATCACCCTCTGGATCTCGCTCACCCCTTCGATAATCTCGCCAAACCTGGCATCACGGTACAATCTCTCTATCTTGAACTCCTTGGTGTAGCCGTAAGAGCCGTGCACTTGAAGCGCCTTGCTAGTCACCTCAGTCGCCATCTCGGAGGCAAACAGCTTAGTCAACGCTGAGTCATGCCGGATATCTCCCCCCTGGCTTGCCAAATAGGCAAGGCGGTAAGTGAGCCATCGAGCAGCTTCAACTCGAGTCTCTATGTCAGCTACTAGCCACTGTATAGTTTGGAAATTGGCTATGGGTTTTCCCCTTGCTGTCGTCTCCTTGGCATACTTAATAGCTTCATCCAGGGCAGCCCCTCCAATCCCCAATAAACAAGCTGAGACATCTAGCTTGCCGTAAGCTATTGATTCGGTCAGCATCCGGTAGCCTTTACCCTCTGGACCAAGGAGATTCGCCTTGGGTATTCGCACATCCTTCAACTGGATATCTGCAACTTGTCCTCCCCTCAATCCCATCATCTCCCAAGGCTTCGAGGTGGAATACCCCTGCTGGCTCTTGTTTACAATAAAACCGCTAACGCCCTCCTCCGTTTTGGCGAAGATAACTGCCAAACCATCCAAAGGGGCATTGGTTATGAAGCGCTTGGAGCCATTCAGTATGTACTCATCGCCTGATAGCTCTGCTGTAGTGGTTATTGCTTCGGGGTCTGAGCCGGTAGCTGCCTCGGTAAAGGCGAAGCTTCCTATGCCTTCGCCGGAGCAAAGCCTGGGGAGGCATTGCTCTTTTTGCTCGTCGGTGCCGTATAAGCTTAGGCCGATGCCGGGCAGGTAGTGTGCCGCTAGCATGAGACTGACACCAGCGCTGGCTTTTGCCAGCTCCTCTATGACCAGCACCAGCTCAATATAGCTTTCGCCACCTCCGCCGTACTTCTTATCGTATGGTATGCCAAATAGTCTCAACTTCTGCAACTCGGGGTAGATATCAGGAGGGATCTTAGCGTCGCGGTCAATCTGAGTGGCGATGGGCGCAAGCTTTCTCTGGGCAAATTCCCGTATCATCCTTCTAATTGCTTCTTGTTCTTTGGTTAACTTGAACTCCATTTTTGGACCTCCCTTACTTGAATTCTGTTACACCAGGAAAAGCTCGTCATCCTGCCGGACAAGCTCTTGTTTTCTTTGACTTGTCTCCTGTGCGCAACGGTATATCATAACACAAATATTTATAACACAAATATTTGCAACACAAATATTTGCTACTGACAAGCGTAATTCCAGAGGAGTTTGGCCTTACCCCAGTGAAGATTGCCAAGCATGGTCTTTCTGAGTCCGTTGACAGCTATGCTCCTTTCTGATAACCTGAGGAGTGAGCAGAGAAAGAGGTCTAGGTGCAATCCCAATACCTAGGGAGCAAATCTCTTAACGCCGATAAGGGCCATTAGCTCAGTAGGTTAGAGCACGGTCCTGATAAGACCGGGGTCAGTGGTTCGAGTCCACTATGGCCCACCAATCATAACTTTTCCACACCAGAAGGTCGACACCTTCTTTGAGTTTGCCATAGTTTACACTCCGCAAGCCGGGAGGAGTGAGCCATGGCCAAGAGCTCTCCCCAGAAGGTAGTTACATCTGCCGAAAACTCGCTAGAGGCGTACCTCGAAGGAAGCCCCGACGGTTGTCCCCGCTTCAGGACGCCTAGTGGGCCTCTTTCCCTCAGCGGCGAGGTAACCTTAGGTTATCTCAAGTTCGGTTACCGACCTATTCCACTTATCCCAGGTGGGCTGGGGTCATATTACTTACGATCAACGAACCCGGTGAGAACAGCTACCGCCGGTTTACCGGGGGTTAAGAAATGACCAAAGCCTATCTGGAAGCTAGTGAAGTAGAGCGCCTCGAAGGAGCTGCCACCAATCTCAGGGATCGACTACTCATCAGGCTGCTGTTTCGCCTAGGATGCCGCGTCTCAGAAGCTCTGGGTATCGCGGTGGAGGACATTGACCTTGTGAAGGGCACCGTCGCTATCCAGCATCTGAAGACGCGCATGAACTTATCCTGTCCCCACTGCGACGCCAGGCTTGGCAAAAGCCATACGTATTGTCCGAAGTGTGGAGCAAGAGTGGAAGAGGCAGTCGCTGAGGAGAAGGAGCATCGCCGGGTGACAACACTGCCCTTGGATGACAATACACTGAAAATGCTCAAGGATTACATTTCCCGTGGCGGTCCGGTTTCGCGAAAAGGCAAAAGGCTCATCTTTGGCATCAATCGTCATCGAGCTTGGCAAATCGTCAACGAATGTGCGGAGAGAGCAGAACTGCCAAAGCTAGTCAACGCCGAAACCGGAAAGATTCACAGCGCAAGTCCTCACAAACTCAGAGACGCTTTTGCTGTTCATGCCGTCAAAATCGATGATTCAGGCGATGGGTTGAGGCTCCTACAGGAGCAACTGGGGCATGCCAGCTTTGACACGACTGCCAAATATAGAAAAGTCGCCGGCGAGGAGTTAAGAGAATGGTATCAAAGACTATGGGGCAAGGGAAATTTGTGAGGACTCTCAGTGGAGGAGAGCCACGGTGATTGAGCCGCTAAGACCAGCCAGAGGAGGCTTTCTGCGTCCCTTTGGCTGCGGCTGGTTTATCCGCGAGTTTCTCTTGGGGAACGCGCTGAATGGTTTCACCTAAGATAGATTTGCATGTCGGTGCCCCTCAGGCTGACATTTTTGTCATTATAAGATGGCTCTTCGCAGGGCCACCGCTTTTGACAGGGCTACGAGGGTAGAGGAGGAGAGGGCTAAGCGCGAGAAGCGGCCAATCAATCCCGAGAGAATTGAAAGGCTTGCCGAAAGGTATCTGGGCCGTATGCCCCATAAAGCTCTGGGATGCCGCTACCAGAGTTTTGTGGTTTATTTCTCAAATATTCAGAGATTGGGCTGGGTCGAAGCCACGGGCAGGGAGGAGCTTTCAGCCTTCCAGAAGCACTAGCCCCAGGGGCCACCGCGAAGGTATTTCCGTCTGACATTGGCAGGACGCCTGGCAGGTAATGCTGCCTGGTCAAATCCATTCTCCGCTTTCTATGGCAAGGAGTAATGCAATGTCACTGGAAGAACAACGCGAGAATGACCCCGAGTTCCTCGAGTTTTACAAGGAGAATCTCCTTGAGCCTGGATGGGCTGGTGAGCTGAGCCGTGATCAGTTGGCATATATCAAGTCACAGCTCAAGAAGTCGCCTTCACTCAAGAGACGCTGGGGGTTCCGCCCCGCAGCTAAGAGATTTTCTGAGAGCCATATACGGGATGTCGCCAGAAACGGCGTATCCGCAAAAAGAAGCCAGTTTCAGGTTCAGTTGTCAGCGAAGAAAAGTCATACAGGTAGAATGAGTCCCAAAAGGATTTAGCCCTTTTGCGAGCAGATACAAAAACTGGCTTCTCAAGTCCCCCAAAGGCGCATCCGAAGTGATGCCTTAACCCCTAAAGTCACCCTCTTCCTGTCGCTCAGGTGAATTCGTATCTGCTTCCAAAAGTGTTCGGACAGAACGTGACGAAAATATAGGTTCATTTTTTGATATCACAAAAGCTCCTTTTGTTATTCCATATACTAAAACAGGCTTCTGTGCAACTGGAAGTAGATGATTGACCGTGTGCACGGATACCTTAGGTGCGGAAGTCAATTTCAACACCCACTGGCATCTCTCTAGCTGCTCCCTGAATCTGTCCGAGAATGTGGAGAAAATCCGTTTCCAGGTCACCGTTGTATAGCCACTGGTGATGAAAACGTTTATGTTCATCCAGAAACTTCCGAAAGGATGCCATCGGGTTGACCATTGAGGTTGGGTAATTCCTGAGTAACTCTGCGAGAAGTAACCGCAGTTCTCGGTTGGGCTCCTGTCCGCCTGGAAGGTTGTAAAGCCTGTGGTAGAAATGCACAAGGAACGAGATTTGCTCATCAGAAAGATAATCGGGCGGGCACATTTGGAAAAGGCCATATCGGTTCTGGTTGAAAGCGCACTTGGAATGGCCAATCCCCATAATCATTGGTCTATCTGTGACGAAAAGAATGGTCGGCTTGCCACGGTGTATCGGTCGCCGGCAGATGTAGCATAGACATTTCCAGGTTACCTTTTCCATTACTACTATTATAGCCCGCTGTTGTCGGAAATGGTGAAGTCCGTTTCTCCCCAACGGAGGGCCATCTTGTCACAGTGCGGGCTTTAACAGAATGGACAAATGTGCAGAGCACCTCGTGGGTTCCCGCTAGCGGGTACCATGGAATAGCAGAAGCCCCGGTTGCTGCACCGGGGCTTCCGGCTAAGGTCTCAGCGTTATGGGCTAGTTTGAGTGGATAACGATGCTGCCGCCCCCAATGGCTTGAGCGGCATCGCCGTCGTCAGCGTCACCGATCTGGTTGTCGTAGACCACCTCGTCCGTTTGCTTGTCCCAGATCTTGATGCGGAACTTGTCGACGCCTCCGCCTCCATTTATCTGGCCGTCGGTAGCTATGAGCATAAAGCCACAGTCACCACTGCGGTTGATGGTGCCCCAGCCCTTAAACTTCGCCTTTGGCCCGGCGATCACTAGCCACTGGTAGCTTGTGCTGTGGAAGTTCAGGTTCGCGACTCTGAATTGGAATTCCGTCTCGCCAGAGGGCATGTCTGCTCCTTTCTTATATATGCAAACAAAGCCGAAGGTCGCCTTGCCCGTGAGCAAGGGGTCAGGCGTGTAGGCTCCTTGTGGTGAGTCAATCCAGCCGCCGCCGGTCACAAACCCAGCACTCGGGTCATAGACGACCACGAATTGGAAGACAGACTGACCCGAGGCGCCGTCATCGTCTGTCACCGTCAGCGTGACTGTGTAGACGCCGGTAGCAGTGTAGGTATGGCTGCCAGTCACAGAGCCCGAACCATTTGTTTCATCGACGGTGCCTTCAGATGTGGTGTTATCACCCCAGTTCCAGACCGCCGTGTGGGTATCCAGGATGCCCGGGTCAGTGAAGGTGGCGTTGACCGTGGTCGGCGTCCCGATGGCTACTGGATCAGTTGGTGCGCTGATAGCACTAACCGTCGGCGGCTGGTTGCCACCAGCAATAGCATGGAGCTTACGATCGTAGGAGCCGACATATATGGTGCTATCAGCCCCTATTGCTGGTGAGGATTCGATGAACCATCCTGTGGTATAGTTCCACTTAAGGGAGCCACCAGGGTTTATTGCATAGAGCTTATAATCATCGGTACCGATATATATGGTGCCATCACCCCCTATAGCCGGTGAGGAGGTGTAGATGCTGGCCCCCGTGGTATAGAACCACTTAAGGGAGCCACCGGGGTTTATAGCATAGAGCTTATGATCCCGGGAGCCGACATATATCGTG
>CAYVSN010000026.1:0-9605 GCA_964453875.1 uncultured Dehalococcoidales bacterium | reverse complement strand
AGGCTGAGAACTGTGCACAGGATACGTCACTGCGAGGGGCGTGTGAGTCAAAGCCCTGAGCGAAGCGAAGGGGACAAAGCAATGTCGCTGAGGATCGGCTTGCTTCGCCTTCGGCTCGCAAAAACCCGAAAATGTTTACCCTGCGCCAGCTCTGCGTCATGTCATTAGGGCACGGGGTCGCCGAAGCTAGACAGAAGAATGCTTAGCCCAGTGAAAGCTCCCCAACTATGGGGATTTCGGCTTGACAGTTAGGACATCTCTTATCGTGGGTTATTCCATAACGGGTTACATCAAATCCATATCGCTCAATTAGCAGTTTTCCGCAAGAGCAACAATGCGTATTCTCATAAGGATGGCCAAGTACGTTGCCCACGTAAACGTAGTTCAATCCTTCCCGTTTTCCGATTTCATATGCCTTTTGTAGACTCCTCACGGGTGTTGGCGGAACGTAAAGAGTCGAGGCAAATCTGTAGGCAGGATAGTATCTTGTTAGATGCCACGGTGTCTCTGCCCCACATTCACTCACGATTTTGCTTGCTATGCTTCGCAAGCATTCGTCATCGTCATTAACGCCAGGTATGACTAGCGTGGTCAGCTCGATCCATATGTCATGTTGTTTCGCCAATGCAGCGTTTTTCCAGACTCTTTCGACATCTGCTTTGCAATGGTCCTTAACAGCATCAGCATCACCTTTTATGTCGATATTCATTGCATCCAGACCATGCTCTATCAGTAACTGCAAAGCCTCAGTGGTCATGTAACCATTCGTAACATAAGTATTGTAGTAACCTTCTCTCCTCGCCAGATCGAAAACGTTTAGAGAGTACTCCAGCAGCAAAGTGGGTTCGTTAAATGATATGCTGGTGCCTTGGCAATTGTGCCGCTCCATTAGCTTCATAAAATCTTCAGGACTGATATATTCGCCCTCCCCAGTGCGCCGCGGAGATTTACTTATGTCATAGTTCTGGCACCAGGGACAATCGAAATTGCACGACCAAGTGCCGACAGTTAATGCTTTGCTCCCAGGCCAGAAATGAAAGAACGGCTTCTTCTCTATGGGATTAGCGGATATGCTGGATATATCCCCATACACTAAGGTATGAAGCTTCCCATCCGTGTTCTTCCTTGTTTTGCAAAATCCAAGTTCACCCAAGTCTATTTTGCAATGTCTCTCACAGGTATGGCACTTGACTTTGCCATTTTCAAGCTTCTTGTAGAGCAATGCTTCTCTTATTCGTTTTTCATCCACCGGGCTTTTGCCCCTCCCTCTGTCATTTCGCTGTTATTATGTAATCTATCCCCCGGCAGAAGTTTATCATATACTCGCAAACCTATTTGAATTTCGTGAAAGTAAGGATGTCGATGAGCACAATCCCAAAGGCTTTTCTTTCTTGGCCCCTTAATTGTGCATAGATAATAATGTAGAATTGCCCATCATGATTGAGATAGAAGTCAAGGTGAAAACCGACCTAAAGGGGGTTGAAGAGAGGCTAATAGAGGAAGGGGCAGATTTCGTAAATGAGGAGCGGCAGATTGACACCTACTACAATGCTCCAGACAGGGATTTTGCAGAAACCGACGAGGCTTTAAGATTGCGCTCTGTGGGGAGAAAGAACATGCTTACATATAAAGGTCCAAGATTCAACACAGCCAGCAAATCCAGAAAAGAGGTGACATTATCAGTAAGCCGTAAGCCAATAGAAGAGCTGCTAAGCTCATTGGGGTTCTCCAGATTCGGACAGGTCATAAAACTCAGGAGAAACTATAGGTTGGGCGATCTCTCAGTATCGTTAGATGAGGTGGAGAACCTGGGAACTTTCATGGAAATCGAAGCTCTTGCAGAAGAAAAAGACCTCGAATTTCACCAGAAAAGGGTGATCGAACTATTGGAGAAACTGGGGGTCAGCCAGGACGAAATAATACGGGACTCGTATTTGGAGCTAATATATGGCAAATGAAATTCAAGAGGTTAGTCAAAAGTCCGGTTAAAATCTCCTCAAGCGAGGTCAACGAAGAGCCTTGTTATTCTTCGCTTTCCCTTCTCTCCGTTTTGGGGCTAAGGGCCGAGAGTGACACAGCTTAGATTAGACAGGGAGGTGCTCAAATGGAAGTTATGGAAGCAATAGAGTCGAGAAGGAGTATCAGGGGCTACAAGCCGATTCCCGTTCCCAAAGAGACTCTCATCCAAATCTTGGAGGTAGCGATACGTGCGCCTTCATATGATAACGCTCAGCCATGGGGATTCACCATCTTGGGCGGCAAGGTCCTGAATGACTTAAGGGAAGCTTTGCAACAACAGTCTCTAGCTGGGATGAGTCCTCATCCTGATTTCCCACTGCAAACTCTCGGCCGGGTCCATAGAACTCGCTATGTGGAGCTGGGAAAGAGCTTATTTCAACTTATGGACATCGCCCGCGAGGACAAGGAAAAGAGAGTGCAGTGGCTTTTGAAAATGGTGGGCTTTTTCGATGCTCCCAATGCCATCATTGTTACTGCGGATGCGGAATTCAGCGGTCACTACTCCATGTTTTGTCTGGGCGCAGTAAGTCAGAATATTGCTCTGGCAGCGCTAAACTTCGGTTTAGGCACGTGTCTAGACGTAGCAGCCATAGTCTACCCTGAGGTGATAAGAAGCGTAGTTGGTATACCTGAATCCAAGAAAGTCGCCATTGGAATAGCTATTGGATATCCTGACTGGGATTTTCCCGCAAATGAATTGCGAAGCACTCGCGAGCCACTTGAGAACGTAGCTACCTGGCGCGGCGTATGAAAAACCGCCAATTCAAGACCAGAAGCCGCCGTTGTAACGCTGGCCAAACATGCCATTTGCCGAGCCAGCTCAACCGAGAGCGGGCACAGGCCTGACGTGTCCCACCCCTCTCCCGCATAAGCGATACATTGACGCTCGTTTCCAACGTGTTCCCACTCGTACTCATAAGAACCAAACATATTTATCGCTGCAATGAAGTCATGTATGATGAATGTCTCCAACTGCCTTTGGCAAGCATTCCAAAGGAAAACGACGTAGGCGCGTATCTCACAAGATCAGGTTCTGGAGGCTACCCACGGCTAGTGCCGCGGCTATCATTACTCCAGTAGCTATAAGCGTCCTTCGTACCCCTAGCTCCCGAGCCAGTACGACAAAGGTAGCTACGCAGGGGAAAGACATAGCTAGAAGCGTACTGCTGATAACCAGTTGTTTGGCCGTTAGCGCTAAGGGAGCTAGCATGCCCATAGCCACATCCTTACGCAAAAAGCCAATAGCTAGGGCTACAACTGTCTCCTGAGGCAGCCCCAACAGCGTAGTCAATATCGGACTGGCAAGATTAGCAATAGCATCGAAAACCCCTAGAGCATACAGAATATTCACCACAAGCACGGTGCCCAGGACTATTGGCAAAGCTTCTTTCAGAAAGCCGGAGACACGGAGCCAGAGCTTCTGGCCGACGACACGCCACAGCGGCAAGCGATAGGGCGGAATCTCCAGCAGGAGTTCCGGGCTGAATCCCTTCACGGTACGATTAAGGATGAGCCCTATGATAACCCAAGATGCAAACAAACTGCCGTAGACGATAGCTACGTATTGAACACCCTGCTGCCCCACCATTCCTATTATCATAGCTTGCAAGGCCGCGCAGGGAACGCCAACAGAAATCAAAGTAGCGGCAATAAACCTTTGTTTATTGCTCTCCAGAATACGTGTTCCCATGACCGCAGGCACGTTGCATCCAAGGCCGAGGATGGTCGGGATAATGGCGTAACCGTGTAGCCCCAATCTGTGGAACATGGTATCCATCAATACTGCCAGACGGGGCAGGTAACCAATGTCTTCCAGTATTCCTAACGCCAGGTAAAAAGAGACTATGTACGGTAGTACTGCTGCGAGCGGGATGTAGAGTCCTGTGCTCAGCAAACCGAAGGACTGAAAATAGTCAATTTGCCCATCAATAAGGTTGCCTATCAAGACGGTGTGCCAGAAAGTTCCTGGGCCCAGAGCAACGCTGAGTTTCATTAACACTGGAGTCCACAGGTATTCGAATAGAGGGTCGGTCACATAGCCAATGATTCCCTCGCCAACAAATCGGACGAACCAGAAGGTGGCGAAGAGAACCACCAAGGCAATAAGAAAGCCACCTATGCGGTGATTGCTGGCATCTTCTAAACGCTCATACCACGTATGGTGGCGATGGATCAATGATTGCACTTGGCTAGCAATACTGCCAACTCTTGCCCACCGCTCATTGCTACTAGAACCAGAATAGGTAGTCTCGGGCACCTTCGCTTCTGGAAGACGCCTCACTAACTCCTTTATTCCTTGACCAGTTACCGCCACTGTAGGAATCACTGGTACGCCTACAAGTTCTTCCAGCTTGGCGACGTCAATATGTATTCCTCGGTGGTAAGTATCATCCCACATGTTGAGAGCAACAATCACTGGGATTTGTCTCTCCAGCAACTGCAAGGTTAGATTGAGATTTCGCTCCAAATTGGTGGCGTCAACGACATCTATGACTAAATCCCCCTCTTTGAGCATCTCGACAGCCACCTCTTCCGCCTTAGTAGTTGGTTCGAGAGTATAGGTACCAGGGACATCGATAACTTGAGCTTGACGTTCCCCCAACTTCAAATATCCCGTGGTGAACCCCACGGTGGTGCCGGGATAGTTGGAAGCGATGATGCGCGTACCGGTCAAGCGAGAAAAGAGAGCACTTTTCCCCACATTTGGGTTACCCACAAGTAGGATCCGCATCACCCTCTAAGGAAGTTCCGAGCCAGACATTCATCCCACCTCGACTATTACTCTGTTGGCCATGCCGAAACCAACAGCTACCTGAGCATTATCTACCCTGAGAGTAACCGGGCCGCGAAAGAGAGTAGCACTTATCTTCGTCACGTTCTTCCCTGGCCTGATACCTAAAGCGTCCAGCCGCCGGATCAAACCTCGACCCCCCAGAACTGCAATCACAGTGCCACTCTGTCCAATTTCCATCTGCACTAAGGTGAATTGTCGCCTTTGATGCATAACTTATCCGTTATCTCTGGAATGACTCACTAGGGTTCGCATGGTACTGATTCACCACCAGTTAGATCCCTCAGCTTAGTGAGGCCCCGCCTGAAATCGCTTTCTCTGCCCAGCCAAAATGACCAAAACATGGGGCCGCAAAAAGCGGCGGAAAAAGTAGTAAACCTGCTTAAATGGTTCACCTTGCCAGCCATGCACTGCCTTAGAGTTGTTGCCTTTTGTTAGCCTTGCCTAACTTTTAGCTTCAAAATTTTTTACTCGCTTGATTGCTTCGTTTTCGAGATTCTCGAGAGACACTCCTCGGGAAGCTCTCCATGCTCCAGATAGTATTTGTATCTCTTGGGGAAATTAGCCTCCCCCAGTGGGCACGCCTGAATGAACTCTAGCAACTTTGTTAGTCTCTCCAAGCTGAGTGGGCTGATGACGTGCTCAATCTTGCAGGCATCCTCCTCGGCCATCCCAGGATCGATATCCAGGGCCTGAGAAAGAAAGGAGCTCAATGCCTTATGGCGCCCAATCACATCATTAGCAGCCCTATCCCCTTGCGAAGTAAGCTCTATACAGCCGTAAGGCTGATGCCTCACAAGTCCTTCCTCGGAAAGCTTCTTCAGCGCAGAGGTAACACTAGGCATCTTCACATTTAGGACTTGACTAATTTGCTTGACTCTAACCACCTTCCCCTCCTCTCGAAGGTTAGCTATCGCTTCCAGATAGTCCTCCATGCTAGCCGTCTGCTCCTTTGCCATTTGCTCGCCGGTATATTGTTAGACTTGCCTAACAATATATTATGGTGTGTATCTTTACTGTGTCAAGTCCGTGATCCTAGTTTGATGACTGAGGCAAAACAGATCTAATATAGAATCAGCCACAGCACGCCGCCCACGATTGCCAGAATAAGACCGAGTATAAGCGAGATCTGCCCACCAGTCCGCCATGCATTCATCCAGGAGCGCTGCGGCTCGCGCTCAACAAACTCCCTCAAGTCCCTTCGACCTAACAGGGAGTCATAATAGACTTTCTTCTCCCTCCTGTCCCACCAAATGAAAGCTAAACCCAGAAGGAGAAAGAATATCCCCATGCCCAAGATAGCTTGACAGGTCGCAAGCGGCATCTTTATCTAAGTTCAACAACTGCTCCAGCAGCTTCCAGTTTTTGTTTTGTGGTAGTTGCCTCTTCCTTGCCTACTTTCTCCTTCACCACCTGAGGGACAGCCTCAACTAGGTCTTTCGCTTGCTTCAGCCCTAAGGTAGTTACCTCGCGGACTGCCTTTATCACTTCGATCTTCTTTTCGCCAATTTCCTTAAGGGTAACGGTGAACTCTGTTTGCTCCTCCGCAGGGGCTGCTTCAGCCAATTCTCCCGGCACACCAGGTGCTGGAGCAGCAATTACAGGAGCGGCGCTAACCCCAAATTCAGCCTCTAAGGCTTTGACCAAGTCTGCTAGCTCCACCACCGTCATGTTCTTGATAGCATCCAAAATCCGGTCCTTGGTAAGCGGCTGAGCCGATTTTTTTGCCGCCGAAGGCACCGTCCTTCTCGTTGTAGCTTTCTCTGATTTAACTTCTGAAGACATCGTCTCCCTCCTTCTAGTTATCGCTTAATTATGGCTTGCAATGAAGTCAGTAGTCCTTGAAACGGTGAGCTCAAGACATTGTGCAGACTCCTTACAGGAGCTTGCAACTGAGCCATTAGCCTGGAAAGCAAGACGTCTCTGGGCGGCAGGCTGGCCAACTCGAGCACTCCGCCAGCCGAAACGACTTGGTTCCCAAGCAAAGCCCCCTTAATCTGCAACGCTGCGCTTGTAGATTTGATATATTGGCTAAGAACTTTGGCCGGCTTGACTACATCATCATAACCAAAAGCCAAAGCTACAGGGCCCTCAATCAGGCTCATAAGCTGGGGCTTATCGGCTTTGTCAGCAGCAAAGCGAGCTAAGGTATTCTTGACCACATGAAAATCTATCCCCGCTCGGGACAAAAGCTGCCGGAGCTCTGCCATATCCTTAGCTCTCATACCTTGATAACCTGTGGCGATAACAACAATGCTTCGAGATAGATCTTCTGCTATGCCGTCAATGATTTCAGCTTTTTTTGCTTTTAACATAACTTCTCAATAAGAATGCCCTATGGCAGTGACACAATATTTCGCAATTCCCAAGTCAAATCCACACCCGCAGGCTGACCCTCTAAACTCCTAAGGCGGTTGCTGTTGGCTAGCGCAATTACTTCGAACTAACAAGAGCTAAGCAGCCAAAGCCAGTGTAGATTTCGTGTCCAGCTTAATTCCGGGCCCCATAGTAGTACACAGTGATACGCTTTGAATGTATTGCCCTTTAGCTCCACTGGGCTTAGCCTTGATTATGGCCTCAATGATTGCTGCCATATTCTCCACCAGCTTCTGGGTATCAAAACTGGCCTTGCCCATAGGCAGATGGATAATCCCCGTTCTGTCCAACCTAAACTCCACCCTACCTTTGCGGGCTTCATTGATAACCCTGGGCAAGTCCGCAGCAGGCACTATAGTGCCTGATTTAGGATTAGGCATTAAGCCTCGCCTCCCCAAAATCCGCCCCAGCTTAACCACTTTATTCATGACGTCTGGGGTAGCTACAGCAGCGTCAAAATCGAGCCACCCGGTTTCAATCTTGCTAATAAGCTCATCAGAACCCACATAATCTGCCCCAGCGTCCTCAGCTACATTTACAGCTTCACCCTCAGCAAAGACCAAAATACGCACTTTCTTGCCCAATCCATGGGGCAACATAGCTACACCGCGAACCTGCTGGTCAGCACTACGAGGGTTAGCTCCCATCCTCAAATGGAGCTCAAATGTCTCATCAAAGCGAGCATAGCTAGCTTGCTTGGCCAAATTTACGGCTTCAACGGGTGAATAAGTCTGGAGCCTATCTACCAACCCAATGGTCTGCTGATAGTTCTTGCCATGCTTGGCCATTCTTAGTCTACCTCAGCTCAATACCCATGCTGCGGGCCGTGCCTTCAATAATACTAGCTGCTTTATCAATGTCAGTGGTGTTAAGATCAGCCATTTTGGTTTTGGCAATATCACGGATCTTATCCTGCCCCAGCTCACCTATTTTGCTTCCGCCCGAAGCGCCACTACCTTTCTCTGCACCTAAAGCCCGCCGTAGCAAATCGGATGCCGGGGGCATCTTAGTGACAAAAGTGAAGGAGCGATCTACGTAGATAGTTATCTCAGCAGGAACAATGAAGCCTTCTTGGGAAGCAGTCCTCTCATTGTATTCCTTACAAAAGGCCATAATATTAATACCGTGTTGCCCCAAAGCTGGTCCCACCGGCGGTGCCGGACTAGCTTTGCCTGCTGGAATCTGTAGCCTGATTACCTTCTGAATTTTCTTGGCCATCTATAGCCTCTCCAGATCCAAAGCGTCTAATTCCACAGACGTCTGCCTCCCAAACAGATTGAGCAGAACTGTTACCTTGCCTTTGTCAAGATTCATTTCGTCGACTTTGCCTATGAAATCCACGAAAGGTCCTGTAGTTATGCGAACGCTTTCCCCCTTTCTAAACCCTATGTTGACCTCGGCAGGAGCTTCCTGCATCCGTTCCAAGATCCTATCTGCCTCCTCTCGGGTCAAAGGCGAGGGCTTGGAACCACCACTGGCAAATCCTACAACCCCCGGAGTATTTCTCACTATATCCCAACTTTGCTCATCCAGATTCATCTGAACCATGATATAGCCTGGAAAGAGCTTCTTACTTACAGAGCGGCGCTGACCCCCTTTGATCTCAATCTCCTTGACGGTCGGTATCACCACGTCAAATACTTTGTCTTCAACGTCCATAGACTTAATGCGCTGGTCGAGGTTTCGCTTCGCCTTTTGCTCACGACCAGAATAAGTATACACCAGATACCAGTGCCCGTTGGCTACCATGACTAACCACCTAGAAATACCTTACTCATTAATTGAGTAAACCCATAATCTATGGCACCTAAAATCAAGCCCAGGACAAGACAAACGACAAGCACCATAGCGCTCAGCCGGATGACCTCTTGCCTCGTGGGCCATGCCACCTTCCTCAATTCAGCTATAGTCTCGGGAACAAAGCTAAATCTGGACTTCTTGGCTTGACCAGCTTTTACCCGGCTAGTCTTCCCTTTGTCAGGACGATTCTTCATAGCCAAACTGTGCTACTACTTGACCTCACGATGAAGGGTGTGGACACGACATCGAGGACAAAACTTCTTCAGTTCCAGCCGCTGGGGATCATTTTTCTTATTCTTCATACTGGTATATGTCTCCTGGTGACATTCAGTGCAGGCAAGATGGATAATAAGTCTCGCCTCTCCCTTCTTGGCCATGCTCAGTTCTTAACCTCGGTGACAACACCAGCGCCTACCGTCCTACCTCCCTCTCTGATAGCAAAGCGCAGCCCTGGTTCCATAGCCACAGGATAGATGGTCTTAATCTTCATGTGAGTCAAACTATCTCCAGGCATGGCCATTTCCACGCCTTCGGGTAGACTTATGACCCCAGTGACATCCATAGTCCTGATGTAGAACTGAGGCTTATAGCCCGTAAAGAATGGGGTATGTCTCCCACC
>CAYVSN010000025.1:0-9669 GCA_964453875.1 uncultured Dehalococcoidales bacterium | reverse complement strand
CTTGGCAGCTAGGTCGCGGGCTCGCTTAGAGATGCCGATATCGGTAGCTACCACCACTAGATCGTCAAGAGGCCTGTTTTCCAAGTATTCGGCGAGGATAGGTAGGGCACTTAGCTCATCAACAGGTATATTGAAAAAGCCTTGAATTTGACCAGCATGGAGATCAATAGCAAGTACCCTATTGGCCCCAGCAGTGGTAATCAAGTCAGCGATCAAGCGAGCAGTGATAGGCACTCGTGGTTGGTCTTTCTTGTCGGTACGACCATAGCCATAGTAGGGGATAACAGCGGTAAGTCGCCCCGCTGAAGCCCGCTTAAACGCGTCGAGCATAATAAGGAGCTCAACCAAGCTCTTGTTGACCGGGGAGCAAATGGGCTGAATAACAAAAACGTCTCGCTGACGAACATTTTCCAAGATGCGAACAAATATGTTCTCATTGGCGAATTCGAAGACCTCGACTTTACCTAGGGGCATGCCCAAATAGTCACATACTGCCTGAGCCAAAGCAGGATGAGCATTGCCGCTAAAAACCTTCAGTTCATCCATAGTGACTCCTCTGCTCAGATGATTATGTTGATTATAGCATGGATGCAGTTCCAGTCGCTAAGGATGGCATCATTCTGAAAGGAGAGAAAACTTGGGCGGCCGCCTTGTTCCTACAGTGGCCTTGCATAACGCGTCCCAATTGTAGAACTGCAAGCTAGAGCTAGAAAAAGCACTGCTGCACCTATGATAAAGGCGATATTGTAGCTTCCTGTAATGTCAAAAACGTAACCGGCTAGCAAGGGGCCTACCATCCCGCCAAGGCCAGCCGCTACGGATAACGCGCCAAAAATGCTGCCATGAAACCTCGTCCCAAACAAGTCAGCGATTACTGCTGGGAACAGGGGAACACAAGCTCCATAGCCGAAGCCAAAAACAGTTGAGAAGAGGTAGAACTCCCACGGCTGCCTCGCTTTGAGTAACCACAACATGATGATGGCCATCAGGAAGTAAGCAATGGAGAATGATGCCTTTCTTCCAATTCTGTCTGAGAGACTGCCCATGACTATCCGGCCACCAATGCTAGCTCCGCCGACAAGACCGACAGCAGTGGCGGCCGCCATCTCCGCAACGTTGAAATCAATAGCATATGCTTTCAAATGAACCATCACCATCTGAACGGCCAAAACTAGACACGCATACATTGCACTTAACAGCCAGAATTGCCTTGTTTGAATTGCTCGCTTGAGCGATAAGTCTACCGCGCTAGATGCGGGCTTATCGTTCTGCTTGCTTTCTGGTTCCAGTTCCTTCATGCCGTAGGGGAGGAGTCCTTTCTCTGATGGATCGCGGCTCATCAATCTAGAAACAGGAAGGGCTATGATTACAACAAGACCGGCTAGGATCAAGTAAGAAGTACGCCAGTCAAATTCGTAGATAAGGAATTGGGCAAAAGGCGCCAAAATCAGTGTGCCCATTCCTACTCCAGCCACAGTGAGCCCCAATGCAGTCCCTCTTCTTTCCATAAACCAGCGTGACACTGTTGATGTCACGGGCAAATAGCCAAAGCTCATTCCGGTGCCCACTACAATGCCATAGACTACATAAAGGTGCCAGGGTGCATCTATAGTAGACATTAAGGCATAACCTGAGCCCAGGATAAGAATGGAAATCATGAGCATAAGCCGAGGACCGTAACGGTCAGTCAAGCTACCTGCTACAAAGTAGAAAATGCCGTGCCAGAGAAAATATAGAGAGTAAGCTCCAGAGACCAGTGCTCTTGTCCAGCCTAAATCTCCACAAAGCTCGGTAAGAAAAACACCATAGGAGTACTGACAGCCCCACTCCACCAATAGAATTGTGCCGCCGGCGGCTACTATTACCCATCCATAGAAGATCAGCGTTTTCGACTTGCTAGGCACGTTCCTTTCTTGCCGAGAGGTAATACAATTGGGTTATCTATGTCCGACTGGAAGAAGCGGGATAGACTATCACCGTGGAGAGATATTCTCTATGCTATCCCAGGAATGGGGAAACGCTGACACATCTCCCTTACTTCTTCGCGAGTTTGTTCCTGAGAACGCTCATCATAGGGAGAAGAGAGAACCTGAAGAATCAGGGAGGCGATCCGCTTCATTTCTTCTACGCCAAAGCCCCGCGTAGTTGCTGCTGGTGTACCCAGTCTGATGCCACTTGTGACCTGTGGTGGCTTGGGGTCGAAGGGGATGCTATTTCTGTTCACTAATATGCTGGCCGCCTCCAGGGCCTCCTCAGCCTCCTTGCCGCTTATTCCTAAGGGGGAAAGGTCAACAAGGACAAGGTGACTATCCGTACCTCCAGAAACAATACGCAGCCCTCGCCTTTGAAGCTCAGAGGCTAGAACGGAAGCATTCTCTAGGACCGACTTTTGATAATCTACGAACTCAGGCTGCATGGCTTCAAAAAAGCATACAGCCTTGGCGGCGATGATATGCATCAAAGGGCCGCCCTGAGTCTCGGGGAAAACCGCGGCATCAATTGCCGAGGCCAATTCCTTATCGCATAGAATAAATCCGCCTCTGGGACCCCGCAGGGTCTTTTGAGTGGTAGAAGTAACTACCTGAGCATAAGGAATAGGAGAAGGATGAAGTCCCGCGGCCGCAATTCCCGCTGTATGAGCTATATCCGCGAGCAACTTAGCATGCACCTTGTCAGCTATATAACGAAAACGTGCAAAATCAATGATGCGGGGATAAGCACTCGCTCCAGCCACAACTAGTTTGGGCCTGTGCTCCAAGGCTAGCTTTTCTATTTCGTCATAGTCAAGCATCTCAGTTTCAGGGTCTACTCCGTAGGGAATGAATCTATACCACCTCCCTGAGAAATTCACCTCGGAGCCATGGGAGAGATGTCCCCCATGGCTCAGGCGCATGCCCATGATAAGGTCACCATGCTCCAGCAGGGCTGAATAGGCTGCCATATTGGCCTGAGTGCCGCTATGAGGTTGAACATTGGCATGTTCAGCCTTGAATAGCTTCTTGACTCTATCAATGGCTAAATTCTCGACTCCATCCATATAGGCGCAACCGCCGTAATAGCGACGCCCAGGGTATCCTTCGGCATACTTGTCGGTCATGAGGCAACCCTGTGCCTCAAGCACGGCACGGCTGGCATGGTTTTCAGAAGCAATGAGATCTATAGTGCTTGCTTGCCTCTCTGCTTCCAGTTCCAGGATTCGAGCTACTTCGCTGTCGGACTGCGCAATAAAGGATGTTTTCTCTATTTCCACCTTCGTGCCATAATACTACCCGCAGTGGTTATCAGTCAATGAAGAAAGCTTACCAGCAGGAGTGATGCTACCATTGACGAATCAGGCTCAAAATGCTAGATTGGGCGGGATTAGCAATCTAGAAGGGTGAGTGCTAGATAATGCTGTCGGAAAGAAGAAAGGGAGTCCTGAAGATAATAGTTGATAATTATGTTGCTGAGGCAACACCAGTAGCTTCAAATGCAATTGCTTACAAGTATGGCCTTAAGGTAAGCCCGGCTACAATCCGTAATGACATGGCGATTTTAGAAGAGCAGGGGTATATTACCCGCCCCCATCATTCGGCTGGTAGCATACCCACCGACAAGGCTTATCGCTATTACGTGGAATTGATAAGCGGAGACATTGAGCTCCCTTTGGCTGAAGAATATTTGGTCTATGACTCGTTGCGGAAAGCAAAGGAGGAAATTGAGCAATGGCTAAGACTGGTAGCAGCTTGGCTAGCCCACCTGGTTAACAATATGGCGATAGTAAGTCCGCTGACAACGCATCAACATCGCCTTAAGCACTTGGACTTAGTAGCATTGCAGGATTTCGTAGCTTTGCTGATTCTGGTTCTTTATCAGGCGCAAGTCAGAAAGCACATCTTGTCCTTCGAGAAGAGAGTTACCCAGGATGAGCTAACTAAGCTGGCTAATCGGCTAAACGCTGCCTATTCAGGGATGACCAGCAGCGAAATCTTGGCTAACAAGACAGAACTTTCGCCTGAGGAAGAGCAAGTAACGAAATCCTTGGTAGATGTGATAGCTGCTGAGGACAAGCTGGAATATGGGAAGCCTTACTTCGAGGGAGTGCGTCTAATGTTAAGTCAGCCTGAATTCGCTAGCAGTCCGAAAATGCTTAACATATTGGAGATGCTGGAAGGGGGGGACTGGTTTAGACACCTGTCTTGCCAGAAGATCTGTAAAGGCGAGACAAAAGTAATTATCGGGGAAGAAAACCCAGAGGAGGCATTACAAGGTTTGAGCATGGTAATTAGCCAGTATGGGATGCCTGAAAAAGCGAGTGGTCTCGTCGGAGTGCTTGGCCCAAAGCGAATGGATTATGCCAGAGCAATCTCTTCGGTCAATCGCTTCTCATCATTGCTGAGTAAATCACTAGCTGAGTATATCTAAAGGGGGACAGGCTTGGGTCAATACAACGAGAAGAGTGAAACGGAAGAGTTTGAGCGAGATGAGGATATAGAGGCACTGAAGCAAGTTCTGGCTGAGGAAAAGGAGAAGTCTGAGAACTACCTAGCCAACTGGCAGAGAACTCAGGCCGACTTCATCAACTATAAGAAGCGTACCGAGCAGGAAAAAACAGAGATGGTCGAATTTGCCAGTAGCACGCTCACGCTGAACTTGCTGACTATACTGGATGATCTAGACAGGGCTTTGGCCTCACTGCCAGCCCAACTTACGGAGTCGAGTTGGACTGAAGGCATCAAGCTCATTTATAATAAGTTCAAAGCAACCTTGGAGGCACAAGGCTTAACTGAAATAGAAGCTAAAGGAGAGCCTTTCGACCCCCACTTTCATGAGGCAGTGATGGGACAAGAGGGCGAGGAAGGGATAGTCATTGACGAAATCCAGAAGGGCTATAAGTTCAAAGATAAAGTAATTCGCCCTAGCATGGTGGTGGTGGGTAAAGGAAAAGGAGGCAAAGAAAGAAGGAGGACCAGACATGGGTAGAACAGTAGGTATTGATTTAGGCACCACATTGAGTGCAGTGGCAGTAATGGAGGGTGGCGACCCTAAAATCATCCCAAGCGCCGAGGGTGGAAACCTTGTTCCTTCGGTGGTGGCTATAAGCAAAACAGGAGAAAGACTAGTAGGAGAACTAGCGAAGCGCCAGGCAATAGTCAACCCCGAGAATACGATTTTCAGCATAAAGCGTCTCATAGGGCGCAAGTTCCAGGAACCTTCAGTAGAGTATGACATGAAACGGCTGCCGTATAAGATTACCGAAGCTCCCAATGGCGACTGCCGAGTAGTGATGGGGGGCAAGGAGTACAGCCCACAGGAAATCTCAGCCATGATACTACAGAAACTGAAGACTGATGCTGAGGCTTATCTCGGGGAAAAAGTCACCGAGGCTGTGATCACCGTGCCAGCCTACTTCAATGACAGCCAGAGACAGGCAACCAAGGCCGCCGGTGAGATAGCGGGGTTCAATGTCTTGCGCATTATCAATGAGCCTACAGCTTCATCGCTGGCTTATGGAATGGACAAGAAAAAGGAGGAAACCATCGCTGTCTATGATCTTGGTGGCGGGACCTTCGATATTTCATACTCGATCTAGGCGAGGGGACTTTCCAGGTTAAGTCAACCAACGGCGATACTCACCTTGGTGGCGATGATATTGACCAGCGGGTTATGGACTGGGTATGTGATGAGTTCAAGAAAGAGCAAGGCATCGACTTGAGGCAAGACAAGATGGCTCTACAGCGGCTAAAGGATGCTGCTGAGAAGGCAAAGAGGGAGCTATCAACAGTAACCCAGACGGAGATAAGCCTTCCCTTTATTACCGCTGATGCTACTGGGCCTAAACATCTCAGCGTGACACTGACTAGAGCCAAGCTGGAACAGCTTTCGGCCGACTTGATAGAGAGAAGCCTCGGACCTGTTCGCCAAGCCGTGTCTGATGCTGGACTGACACCGCCTCAGATTAACGATGTGATTCTGGTGGGTGGTCAGACAAGAATGCCGAAGGTTCAGGATACTTTGAGACAATTCTTCGCCAGGGAGCCTGTAAAAGGGGTTAACCCCGACGAGGCAGTAGCCCTAGGTGCTGCAATTCAAGCTGGAGTGCTTAAGGGTGAGGTAGGAGAAGTACTCCTCCTTGATGTTACTCCGCTTACGTTGGGCATAGAGACACTAGGCGCCGTAGCTACGCCCCTTATCCCTCGCAACACAACTATCCCCACCTCCAAGAGCCAGATTTTCAGCACCGCCGCTGATAATCAACCGAGTGTAGAAATCCATGTTCTTCAAGGGGAGCGACCTATGGCATCTGACAACCGTACTTTGGGCCGGTTTATGCTCGATGGAATCTTGCCAGCGCCACGAGGTATGCCCCAGATTGAAGTAACCTTTGATATCGATGCCAATGGCATCCTCAATGTCAGTGCTCGTGACAAAGGCACGGGTAAGGAGCAGAAAATCACTATCACTGCCTCCAGCGGACTTAGCAAGGAAGAGGTGGAGAGGATGAAACGAGATGCTGAAGGCTACGCCGCTGAGGATGCCAAGCGCAAAGAGGAGGCGGAATTGCGTAATTCTGCTGACAGCTTGGCTTATACCGCGGAGAAAACGCTTCGAGATTACGCAGATAAGATAGCTGCTGACATAAATCAAGAAATAGAAGGAAAGATAGCCAATGTGCGGACGGCACTTCAAGGGAAGGATGTAGACTCCATTCGTAGTTCGATGCAAGAGCTATCACAGGCTATGCAGAAGGTTGGGGCCTCAGTCTACCAACAGCCGGGACAGCCACCACCTGCCGAGGGAGGAGAAGGGGGAGAAGGAGGGGAAGGCACAGTAGAAGGCGAATTCCGAGAAGTGTAGGTCTGAGTCAGTAAGCCAGCACAACACCAAGCAAGTCCACAGGGGCGTAAAGTGGGGATTTTGGACGAATTTCAGCCTAAGGAGATCATCGATAACCCTTCAGATAACCAGCTTCGAGGGTGGGCTCTCGAGGGAGGTGGAGTCGTTACCAGCTTTGGCAATCTCGCTGTTTTCACTAAGGTGAAGAGCAGGATCGCCAAATTCACTCAGGTCTATGTAGAACAAGAGCTAAACCGGGAGGAGAAACGAATTCTCCGTGAAGTTCAGGATTATGTTAGAAGCAAGACAATGATCAAGCTAGATCGTGTGATGTGTACCTCTCCCGAATTCAAAACTAACTGCAGGCTGTATGTGAGCGCTGACTATGCAAGGCTTCCCCTTATGTGGGGTAACACTCTCTTCCCTTCTGAAGGAAAGGAACCTGATTCAGTTACTATCTCGATTCCTGAATGGGAAGAGAAAAGGGTTCTGGTGTTTCCAGAAAGAGGCTTAACCATCGCTTTGGGAAGTGACTACAAAGGTGAGATCAAGAAGAGTATGCTTCGCCAGATGATGTATTGGGCCAAAAGGAGAAATTGCTTAGGATTGCATGCCGCAAGCAAGATTATTCGAGTGTACCGAAATGGAGAGCTTCGTGATTTTGGATGTCTCCTCTTCGGACTTAGCGGCACGGGCAAGACTACTTTATCGGGACACTCACACTGGTTAAGGTTCCCTGAAGAAGTCGCTATCAGACAGGACGATGTAACCATACTGAAGCCAGACAGCCAGTGTATAGGGACTGAGGATTCCTTCTATATAAAGACTGATGGTTTGGAGGCTAGAAACCAGCCTCTACTTTATGCCGCTGCTATAAGTCCTCGAGCCATTCTGGAAAACGTAAAGGTAAATGCGGATGGCGAGGTTGATTTCCTTGATTCTAGCATAACATCTAACGGGCGCGCTATGGTGAAGAGATGTGACATTGCTTACACCGATGAGAAGATTGATATGGATAGACTGGACTTTGTTTTCTTCATTACTAGGAGATGTGATGTACAACCCCCCATTGCTCGGCTCACTCCCGAATGGGGAGCAGCAGCTTTCATGCTGGGAGAATCGGTTGAGACTTCTGCAGGCGATCCCTCTGAAGCAGGTAGATCAGTTAGAGTGGTAGGGACCAACCCCTTCATCATAGGTTCGGCATGCGAAGAAGGGAACATGTTTCTCAATTTCCTGAGGAGAAACCCTGATATTCAGTGCTTCATCTTGAACACAGGATGCGTGGGAGGATTGGAGAGGGGGCAGAAAATTCAAATCACGGATACTGTGAAGATAATGGAGATGATTGTCAGAGATGAGGTTACCTGGGAGAGAGACGGCTTCTGGGGATATGATGTTCCTGTGAGCATTCCCGGGGTAAATCTGGATCACTTTAGGCCTGAGAACTTCTATCCAAAAGAGAAGGCAACTGAGGTCTCACATCAATTGAAGCAGGAGAGAATTGATTGGCTTTCCCAATTCAGTGATTTAAGGCCCGAAATTACAAATGTCTTAGAGTAGTAGGCTTCAACCAACGCTTACCAGCTAGGAGCATTTTGTGACCTAGCAAATTTAGTTTGCTTCAAAGGTCAATATGGCTTAGAATAGCTTAAGTGGAAGGGAGGATGTCAAAGTGGCTGACTATGCTGAACTGTATGAGCGCTTGAAGAAGGAAAAGGCACAGATATTAGAGAGCCTAAAGCAGCTGAAAGCTGGACAGACCTTGGGGGAAAGAAGAGAGGGCAGTCCTTTCGGCAAGAGAGAAGAAGAGGCAAGTGAAGCCTTTGAACTAGAGATGAGATTGACCTTAGAGAGAAGACTAACAAACACAGTTGCCGAAATAGAGCATGCCCTGGAGAAGTATGAGGTTGGGACTTACGGGTTATGTGATTCATGCGAGCAGCCAATAGAGCCAGCTCGCCTTGAAGCATTGCCTCAGGCAAGTTTATGCCTGGGCTGTAAAGCACGTCAGGCAAAGAATGCAAAGGGGGCAAGATAGAAAGCGATTAAGATTGTCTCTGATTGTCGCTGCTTTGGTGGTTGCGCTTGACCAACTGAGCAAACTATGGATCAGGGACAATTTGGTACCGGGAGAATCGCTGCCAGAAATAGGTTGTCTACGACTGACCTATGTGGTAAATACAGGCTCCGCTTTCGGTTTGTTTGCGAATCAAACATTTGCCCTCATCGTTATTACTGTGGTCAGCCTAACTGCCATCCTGATATTTCTGCGTTACCTAAGCTCAGCCAGCGCTTTGACCAATGTGTCGCTTGGCTTGATTTTGGGTGGGGCTGTAGGCAATCTGATAGACCGGCTTCACTTCGGCTACGTTATCGACTTCATTGACATTCGCCTGTGGGGCGGCTTACATTGGCCAGCTTTCAACGTTGCTGATGCGGCCATAGTGGTGGGAATCTTCACCCTTGCGTATTCGCTATACCGATCCGGATTATTCAGGAAGGCGTATGAGCACAAGCGGGGAATCGAAGATTAGGACTCTGCGGGTTGGTGCTACTGTTCCAGTCACTCGCCTTGACAAGTTTGTAATCCAAGCCCTCCCTCAATTCTCGCGTTCTTACATGCGGAAACTTATTGACCAAGGCTATGTCTTGGTTAACGAACAGAAGGCAAAGGCAAGTCAAAGACTAAATGCCAACGACAGCATAACAATTGAGCTGCCTCCTGCAGGCTCACATCCTGTGGCTGAACCAATTCCCCTGACGATCGCATATGAAGATGAGGATATTCTGGTCATAGACAAACCTGCTGGATTGACAGTTCATCCCGCCCCAGGACACCCCAACCACACC